>JAIOQF010000197.1 GCA_021413535.1 Verrucomicrobiota bacterium | reverse complement strand
GCGTAGTCGCGGTGTTTCAGGGCACGCTTGACAGGCAGGTCATTCTCGCCGCGGTCCTGCCCGTGCTCGCGGGGCAGAGCGGGACCACCGGATGCCAGGCTCTCGCCGTATGCCTGCGCGGGTTGACGTTGGGCGAGTTGAAAACCGGTGAAGAAAAACGTCTCATGATCAAAGAGGCCATGCTCGGGCTGCTCAACGGTGTGTTCGTTGGTCTCGTCGCCGCCATTGGGATGTTTGTTTATGCAAAAATGCAGCACGGCGCGCAGGGTGATCAGGCTTTCCTCCTCTCGCTGACCGTATTCATCGCCATGATCGCCAGTTGCATCGTCAGCGGTATTTCCGGTGTCACGATTCCGCTGGTATTGCGCAAGTTTGGTTTCGATCCCGCGACAGCTTCCAGCATCTTTCTCACTACCGCGACCGATTGCGTGAGCATGGGCACGTTCCTAGGGTTGGCAACTTGGTTGGTGCCGCGGTGAGGTGGGTAGAGAATGATGAATGATGAGTGATCTTCAAGCCGGAGGCTTGAGAGAAATTAGTCAGTGGTGAAGCGCAGCGGAACCACCGGTTCACATCATTCATTTCCCGGCGCCCCAGCGGGCCGCGAGATGGCATTCAGGAATAATGAATGTAAGCGTTTCGGAACTGGCGCACCAAAACCTGCCAGGAATCAAAGGATCATCGCGTCGGCCTAAATTTAACTTTTATTAAGTATTATCGCAGGCTATCATGAACCGAAATTTTTTTGCACTGAACTAACGGCATGACTCGAAACCAAATCCTCGAAACTCTTCTTCAGATTCTTGTTTTCATGATGGGCGCGGGCATTGGCTCGTTCCTGAATGTGGTGATCTACCGGCTGCCGTTGGGGATTTCCGTGAACAATCCGCGACGCTCGTTCTGCCCATCGTGCAAGAAACAGATTCCTTGGTATCACAATATCCCGCTGCTGAGCTGGCTGCTGCTGCGCGGGAAGTGCGCAGAGTGTGGGTCGAAGATCGCCTTCCGCTATTTCTTCGTGGAACTGCTGACGGCCTGCCTCTTCTACGCGTCGCTTGGCGGTCTGGTGGTCGGGCTGATGGGAAGTTACTGGCAGCCTCAGATCATGAATGACTTCAAAATCGGCATGGATCACGGCATGGGAATGGTCATGTCATTCGTCAGCGCCTGCATCGGCCTCGGCTTGTTGTGGACGGTGGTGGAGCTGGGAAAAATCGCGTTTGGCCGCATCCGGGAAAAGTTTGAGAAACCTCAGGCCTGGAGCATCGCCCAACCGGATGAGAACGAGCCGCCCTTGTTTCAGCTGGGCGAAACCAAGCTGGGCTGGGGAGATATTTATACGCGGGCTAGTGACCGGCTGGTGCTGCACTGCACCAGTTTGCAGGTGAACGAGCAAATGTTTTCCAATGTGCGGACTGAGATCAAGCAGCACACGATGGTGGTGCACACGCCTGAGGGAGGGGAGAAGTTCAATCTGGAAGGCGTAAAAAAGCTCGAGGGCACCGCGACGGAAATGGTGATCCCGCGCGAGGCGATGGGTTTCGGCGACGTGTTACTGCTGGCGATGATCGGATCGTTCCTCGGCTGGAAAGCGGTGTTGTTTACCGTGGTGGCGGGTTCTACGCTGGGCACACTCTTTGCGGTGGGGCCGCGACTGATCGGGAAGACGGAATGGGGTTCGCGGATTCCATTCGGACCGTATCTTGCCGCCGGCGGAATGATCTGGCTCTTTTACGGACCGCAGTTTCTGGAATGGTATCTGGGCAAGCTGCACTTAGGGCAGTAGCCGATGATCAGTGGTCTTGATTCGCTGCTGAGGCTGGAATCACTTTCCGATATTCGAGGGCTTGGAATTTCTCGTCGGCGGTCATGGTGTGACTTTTCAAGCGGGTGGTCTTGGTGATGCCAATGATGAAGATGGTGACATTCAGCACCAGGAAGAACATCGCCACGAGGATGCCCCATTTTTTGATGAACTCGTCGATTGTTTTGTTTTTGTTCACCGAGAAATCATCCCGTTTTGCGATCCGGGTCTGATAGAGTCTGCGCCAGCTGCGGGGATCACGCGTAATGCTGAAGGACAGAACGAACAGCCCGGTGAGAACGATGCAGCCGATCTGGTAATGCAGCGGAAAGTTTTTGATCTCCTCCTCGGCCAAGATCAAAGGCAGGGCATTCTCAATCAGAGCGATCATGCTTGGAAGATGCGGGGCGTTAATTAGGCACTTGCCAGGCAAAGCGGTCGAGAGCGGGGGTCGCTCCGGCGACTTTAGTGACGCGTTTGTCATTGGCGCAGAGGTGGGAGAGGCAGAACCAGACCTCCTCGGGATCAGTGCCAGTGGAGGCGGCGACTTCATCTGCGGTGATGGACTTGGTGCAACTTGTCAGATGGCTGCGCACGGCGGAGAGAGTTTTGAGGAAGGCACCGGCGGCTTTCTTGCCGGCCTCCACACCGGGCTGATGGTAGGCATTCACATTCACGAGACTGGCGTAGAAGGAAACTGCGCGCTCGTAGATGGCGATGATCGCGCCGAGATTAAAGGCGTTCACCTCGGGGATGGAGATGGTCATGTTCTCGCGTCCGTTTTCATGCAGTGCCTTGCGGGTGCCGCGAAGGAATCCCTGAAGGAAATCGCCGCTGGTGGTGTCGGGCTCGACTTCAAGCTGCTGGCCGTGGGCGGCCTGACGCACTTCGATGAAGGTGGCAAAGAAATTATTTACGCCGTCGCGAAGCTGCTGGACATAGGCGTGCTGATCGGTGGATCCTTTGTTGCCGTAGACTGCGAGACCTTGATTGACCTTTTTGCCGTCGAGATCGAGTTCCTTTCCGATGGACTCCATGACGAGCTGCTGGAGATATTTGCTCAGGAGCATGAGCCGGTCTTTATAGGGCAGCACCACCATGTCTTTCGCGCCACGTCCGCCGCTGGCATGATGCCACATCAGCGCGAGGAGCATGGAGATGTTCTGTCGGGCGGGAAGCGAGCGAGTTTTTTCATCCATGGCCGCCGCGCCGGCCAGCACGGAGTCAACGTCCACGCCTTGCAGTGCCATCGGCACCAGGCCGACGGTGCTGAGCACGGAGGTGCGGCCGCCGACCCAGTCGGTCATGGGGAAAATTTTCAGCCATTTGTTTTCCGAAGCGAATTTCTCCAGCTTGCTGTCGATGTGATTGGCCTTGGTGCCAGTGACGGCGACGGCGTGTTTTTCAAATATCAGGCCCGATCTTTCGTAAGCCGCTTTGGCTTCCAGCATTCCGTTTCGGGTCTCAGCGGTGCCGCCGGATTTGGAAATGACCACGACTAATGTTTTGCCGAGATCGGCCCCGATGCCTGCGATGACACGGTGGATGCCATCGGGATCGGTGTTATCGAAGAAGTGAGTAATGAGCGGCGCCTTCCATGAATCGACCAAGGCGTCGGTAAGAAACTGGGGGCCGAGCGCGGATCCGCCAATGCCGATGATGAGCAGGTGCGTAAATTTTCCACCGTGTTGCGGCGCGACTTTTCCTGAGTGGACATCGGCGGCGAAGGATTTCGAGTCCGCTATGTCTTTTTCAATCGCGGCGCGCAGTTCCGGCGTGGGAGCCAGTGCGGCGTTGCGCAGCCAGTAGTGGCCGACCATGCGATTTTCGTCGGGGTTGGCGATGGCGCCCGACTCCAGCTTTTTCATATCGCTGAAGGCGCGCTGGACCAGGGGCTCCATTTTGGAAAAGAAATCAGCAGGGAAATTCATGCGCGAGATGTCGAGAGAGATGCCGAGATCGGCATAGCACAGAAGGTATTCGTTGAAGCGGTTCCAGTGATTCATTGTGGCAGCAAGTGGAGCAGGATTGAAGCCACTGGCAACCAGAAGTGCGCAGTGCTTGCATGATGCCGGTTGCGCAAGTATTTGCCCGGCCTCTGGGCGAACAAAGGAACCCGTTCTGCCTTGGCTTTAACGAAACAAGAACTAACTAAACTTCACATTCTCACTGACTGACCAAGCCAAAGAACCAAGCCGATGAAAACCTACCCGCTGCGCACAACCTTTATTGTAATAGCGTGTCTTTTCTCCACAACCCTGTCCACCCGCGCGCTGGATGTGGCGACGGTGGTGGAGTTCACCGGTAAAACCGGGAGCAATCTGGGAGCGAATCCCATGGCGGGTCTGGTGAGCGACGGGGCGGGAAACCTCTGGGGCACGACGAGTAGAGGCGGTGCGGGCGACTTCGGGACGGTGTTTAAGATTGATCAAGCCACGGGCGTGCTGACGACCGTCGTGGAGTTCACCGATAACGGCGAGAACAACAAAGGGAGATATCCCTACGCAGGTCTGGTAAACGACGGGGCGGGAAATCTCTGGGGCACGACGGCCCAAGGTGGTTCGAAAAGCATGGGGACGGTCTTCAAGATCGCCCAAGCCACTGGCGTGCTAACAACCGTGGTGGAGTTCTGCGGCAATGAGGCGCGTCTCCTTCTGCGACTTTAGTGGACGACGGCGCGGGCAACTTCTGGGGGACGACGGACGGTGGCCCTGTCTACACGCGAGAAGCGGGCATGGACGGGACCGTATTCAAGATCGCCAAAGCCACCGGCGTGCTGACGACCGTGGCGGAGTTCACGGGCCACACTGCGAGCAACATGCGTTCTCGCCCCGTAGCCGCCTTGGTCAGCGATGGCGCCGGGAATTTATGGGGGACGACGAGCGGGGGCGATGACCTCAAAAACGAGGGGGACAACCACGGAACGGTGTTTAAAATTGCCCGGGACACTGGCGTGCTGACGACGGTGGTGAAGTTCACGGGCAACGGCGCGAGTAACAAAGGATCGACGCCGAAAGCTGGTTTGGTGAGCGACGGTGCGGGAAATCTCTGGGGCACGACGACAAGCGGCGGCGCGAACAAAGGCGGAACGATTTTTAAAATCGCCCAAGCCACCGGCGTCCTGACTACGGTGGTGGAATTCACCTTCAATGGCGCAAGCAACAAGGGGAGCGCTCCCTGTGCGGGCCTTGTAAACGATGGCGCTGGTAATTTCTGGGGCACGACAAAGTTTGGCGGCAAGAGCGGCAATGGGACGGTCTTTAAAATCGCAGCCGGACTCCCCACCAAGCCATAGCCCTCAAGGACACGTCGCGGTGGATGGCGGGCAGCAGTGCCTGCGCTCCCTTGTGCTTGCGCAGTGCCGGTTGCGCGAGTATTCGCGCGGGTGTCCGGATCCAAAGAAATCGTCGTTTGCGCCGCAGGATTCGTTGCGGGCCTGATGAATGCGCTGGCTGGCGGCGGGACAATGGTGACTTTTCCCGTGCTGCTCTGGGTGGGGCTGGGCGCGATGGATGCGAATATGACCAGCACGGTTGCGCTGTTTCCTGGCTTGACCTTGAGCTCATGGAATTTCCGCAATCATCTGGGCAAGCTGACACCATGGCTCAAGGTGCTGGCACCGATCGCGCTGCTGGGCGGACTGACGGGTGGCGCGCTGTTGTTGTGGCTGGGCGCTCAGTTGTTTAATTGGATCGTGCCCTGGCTGCTGCTGCTGGCCACGGTGTTGCTGCTGGCGAATGATTTAATCGCTCGCTGGCTGCGCGGCAAAGTGCGGGCGCAGGCGGAATCTCACGAACTCAAGCCGTGGGCGGTGGTGCTGCTGGGCGCGGTGGCGGTTTACGGCGGATATTTTGGCGCAGGCATTGGCATCATGATGCTGGCTACGCTGGGGCTGCTTGGATTGCGTGATATGAACCAGATGAACGCACTGAAGGCGATTTTGGCGGTGCTGATGAACCTCGCTGCCGTCGTCTGGTTCATCGTGAAAGGACAAGTTGAATGGCACTGGGGTGCCTGGATGATGGGCGGTTCCATTGCGGGCTATCTCGCTGGCAGTCATCTGGCGATGCGTATTCCTGGTGCCTGGGTGAGGGGGATCGCGGCGCTGATTGGACTGGCGATTTGTCTCCAGTTGTTCATCAGACAATTTCGGGGCGGATGAAGCAGCGTGCATTGCACATTGACCGGGGCGCGTTGCCATGTCTTCTTCCGGCATGAGTTTAATCCTTCAAACAACTGAAGTGCTGGATCGCCGGGTTGTTCTGAACAAGCTGACACCGTTGTGATCGCACGAGGAACCATGCTCTGGTTGTTGCTGACGACCTCACTGATCGCTCAGACTTCGGCGCCGCCGGAACCGTTGCGCGAGTTTCGCGGTGCGTGGCTGGCCACGGTGCGGGGTATTGATTTTCCGAGCGAACCCGGTGCACCTGCTGCGAAACAGCAGGCGGAATTGCGCGGCATCATTGAGAAAGCAGCGGCGCTGAAACTGAACGCGCTCATCTTCCAGGTGCGGCCCATGGGCGATGCGTTTTATAAGTCAGACATCGAACCGTGGTCGCCATGGCTGACGGGTGAAATGGGGAAGGCGCCGCAACCGATGTGGGATCCGCTGGAGTTCGTGATCAAGGAAGCGCACGCGCGCGGCATCGAAGTGCATGCGTGGTTCAATCCGTTCCGCGCGCTCAATGGAACTAAATTCAAACCAGGTGGTCGTCACGTCAGCATCGAGCATCCCGACTGGGTGATGCGTTACGACGAGGACTTGTGGATGGATCCGGGCGAGCCCGGAGTGCGGGAGCGGGCCAAGGCGGTGATGCTCGATGTCTTGCGACGCTACGATGTGGACGGTATTCACATGGATGATTATTTTTATCCGTATCCCGTGAAGAAGAACGGCGTCTGGCTGGAGTTCGAAGATGAGCGCACTTGGAAAAAATACCGCAATCCCTTGGCTGGGCTCGATCGCAAAGCCTGGCGCCGGGAGAATGTGGATAATTTTGTGCGTGAGGTTTACGAAGGCATCAAGAAGGAAAAGCCGTGGGTGCGCTTTGGCATCAGCCCCTTCGGATTGTGGCGGCCCGGTTTTCCTGCGGGAACCGGCAAGGGGGCGCTGGATCCTTATGATGCCATCGCGGCAGACTCGCTCAAGTGGCTGCAGAATGGCTGGTGCGACTATCTGGCACCGCAGCTTTACTGGCCGATCAAACCGGAGAATTTAAGCTACACTGCGTTGTTTGACTGGTGGTTGAAGCAGAATATCTCGCAACGCCATATTTGGCCGGGGATGGCGTCGCAAAAAGTTTTAGTTGACCGACAGCCCTATGAAATTCTCCGTCAGATCGGTGTGACCCGCGAACGCTCGCAGCTCATGCCGCCAGGGCACATTCACTGGAACGTCACTGCGCTGATGAAAAATCAGGGCACGCTGGCGGAATTGATGAAGCAGCGCGTTTATCAGCAGTTCGCGCTGCCGCCGGGCGCGTCATGGCTGGGAAAAGAAATTCCGCTCAAGCCGGAACTGATGCTGCGCGATGGCAAGGCGCAGTGGAGTTTTGCCGATCCGCGATTTGAGGGGCTGATGAAGTGGTGGTTTGTCCAAACCTATGAGAAGGGCCAGTGGAGCGGATTGCGTTTGCTGCCGATGACGGAAAAGACTTTTGCGCCGGCGAAAGATTGCCTAGGCATCGCCATTCGCGCGATCAGCCTCTCGGGTTTGGCGGGCGAAGCTGCGGTGCTGCGCGTGAAGTAACTGCACAAAATGCCTATACGCTGCCATCGATGCAGAGCTTCAATGCCTCGCGCAGGCTGGTGACGATCTCATTGGAAAGACCGGTGGCGTTGAGCAGGGCGAGAGTCACCATGCCGTAACGCGTGGGGCAGGGCAGCACGCTCAATTCTTTTTGTTCTCCCAATCGTGACCGGATGAAAACGGATGATCGAGTCAGCGCCTCGGAACCACTTTGCAAACCCGCGCCTGATGCGAGGACAACGGAGAGCGCGAGATCCGCGCGCGAGGGGCCGCCCCAGAGCAGATCGCCGTGGTCGTCAACCAACAGGATGTCTTCGCAGGGTGCGACCGATTGCACCCAAGGCATGAAGATTTGCAAGCGCTCCGTCAGGGTGCCGCCGGGAGGAAGGAGTGGTGTTGAATTTGGGAGATGGGAGATGGGAGATGGGAGATCGGAAACAGCAAGAGTCGATGGTGGACTCGGGGCGGGAGGTATGCGGACTGGCGTGCGCGCTGGCGCGATGG
The DNA here is from genome assembly GCA_021413535.1 of Verrucomicrobiota bacterium. Classification (GTDB taxonomy): domain Bacteria; phylum Verrucomicrobiota; class Verrucomicrobiia; order Verrucomicrobiales; family Verrucomicrobiaceae; genus VFKE01. The sequence goes on along the minus strand of JAIOQF010000197.1, from coordinate 925 downwards.
GAACCGGCGTGTTTATTTCCTGCCCGCCACTGGCTGGCTTAGCCACGGGCAGCAAGCCGGCGTCTTGCGCGCTGCTGCGTATGGCGCGGAGTTTTTCCCGGATATGTTCCAATTCGGGTGCGGGAGTCGCGCCTTGTTGTTCCATATGTTCTGGCACGGGTGCGGCGATGGCATCGGCCAGTTCATCTGAGTCTGCGTTGCTGGATGCTTCGTCGCTGGATTCTTCCAAGGTAAATTGACTGGAAATATCCGGCAGCGTATCGAGATTCCACGACGTGGGTTCCTCTCGTTCAAGGGGGCCTTCGAGCTGCGCGGTGAGCCGGGCGATTTCTTCGGGATCAATCCAAGAGACTTGCATGGCGGTGGGTCTGATCTTTGTGGGCGGGCAGGCCGATCCGTTCTTCGAGTTCCGCGGCGACCTGATCAAAGAGCAAGGCCGACGGCGGTGGATTTTTTCGGATAAGTGAAAGCGGCAGGCCGAGAGCACTGGCTTCTAAAAAAAGCGGATCGCGCGGAATAGCTTGCTGGAAGAGCAGCGAAGGTGGCAGCATGGCGCGCACTTCGCGGGCGACCTTCAGGCTGGCATCGAGCTGACTGGAAAGCATGGTGAGCAGAATGCCGGCCACGCGCGTGCGGGTGCCTTCGGACCGGAAGCGCGCCAGAGTTTCCAGCAGAAGCGGCAGGGAGCGCACGGCGAGAGGTTCTGCCTGCTGCGGGATGAGCACCCACTCGCTGCCGCGCACGATGATTTCGCTCACGCCGTTAAGTCCGGCAGCGGTATCAAGTAGCACGCAATCGTAGCGCAGCAGATCAAGCTGGCGGAGCAGATCGCGCAGCCGCTCGGGTGAGCGATCCAGCTTTGACCCCTGGCTGAGAAAGCTGGTGGAGTCTCCGCAGGGCATGATGCTTAGTTCCGGCAATCGCG
>JAIOQF010000196.1 GCA_021413535.1 Verrucomicrobiota bacterium | reverse complement strand
GGCCGCCGGGGCTTTTACGGAACGCGACGAGGTCGCGGTCCTCCTAGGCTTGGTGGAAGATTTGTCTTGGGTCTTGGAGGCTGCGGTTTTTGGTGTGGCCATTAAAAATGTAAAGTTGAGCGTTCATCCCTAGGACGAAGCAGGAGCTTCGGTGGGTACACAACGGCAAATTCGAAAAAACCGAAGGCTATTGCACCGATGTCTTCTTCACCCAGGCGACCAAGTGGATCGAAGGCGTGAAAGGAAAGCAGCCATTCTATTGCTACATCCCGACCAATGCTCCGCATACGCCGCTCAGTGTCCGCCCTGAAGACGAGGCGCGTTACAAGGATAAAGTGCCCGGCAGCAACGAGGCCAAATTTTTTGGCATGATCGCCAATATCGACGACAACATCGGTCGCCTGCTGTCCCGGCTCAAAGAGTGGGGCATTGAAAAAGACACGCTCATCGTTTTCATGAACGACAACGGCGGCACCGGTGGCGTGAACATCTTCAACGCTGGGATGCGGGGCGCGAAGGTCACGCCCTTTCTCGGCGGCACCCGGGCCAGTTCGTTCTGGCGCTGGCCCGGCACCCTGAAGCCCGCCGATTGCACCAAGCTCACCGCGCACATCGACTTCTTTTCCACTATCGCCGAGATCGCAGGCGCGACCTTACCAGACAAGGCGATGAAACAAATCGAAGGCCGCAGCCTCGTTCCACTGCTGGAAAATCCCGCCACCGTATGGCCATCACGCACGCTCTTCACTCACGTCGGTCGCTGGGCCAAGGATGCACCGCCGGAAACCGGCAAGTATGTCAACTGTAGCGTGCGCACCGCGGATTACCACCTCGTGTCCATCTCGAAGAAGAACCAGCCGGAGTGGATGCTGTTCAACCTCCGAAACGATCACGGCGAACAAAACGACATCGCAGCGCAGAACCCGCAGGTCGTCGGAGAAATGCAGGGCGCCTACGAAGAATGGTGGCAGTCCGTCGTGCCGATGCTGGTCAACGAAAAGGCACCGCTCGCCGCTGAGAATCCGTTTTGGACTCTCTACAAGAAGCAATTTGGGAGTTTGCCGGAGAAGCCGCAGCGCGCTAAATCGAAGAAGTGATTCGATGCGCGCTGCGTCCGGGAAAATATATTTCATCGAAGGAGGACGCACCATCAGCAAATCCAAAACTAAAACTAAAACCGCCGCGCCCACGAAATCCAAATCAACGACAAGCACGAGATATGTCGTCAAGAAGGGCGACACCTTGGAAAAGATCGCACGGCGATACGGCATTTCGGTTTCCAAGTTGAAATCCGCCAACGGTTTGAAATCCGGCGTCGTTCGCACCGGACGGACTTTAAAAATTCCGAGGTGATCTCCAGCTCAGGATCCGGAAAATGGCAAGCTTTTCTGTGATAACTTCAGCCACCGCCATGAACGCATCTTCGCGTATCCATCGCTTGCTGGCACTGCTGTCGCTCCTGCTTGCCACCGCCAGTGTCAGCGCCTTTGAGACGGTCGTCATTGATCCCGGCCATGGTGGAAACGATGAAGGAACCGAATGGCGCAAGGTCACCGAGAAAGATCTCACCCTCGCCATCGCTCGCCGCCTGGAAAAAATTCTTCGCGAAAAACATATCCAGACCGTGCTCACCCGGCACTGCGACGCCTTCATTTCGCTCGATGAGCGCGCCGAAATCGCAAATCTCTTTCCTGATTCCCTTCTGCTCAGCATCCACTTCAATGGAGCGCGCATGTTTGATGTCAACGGCTTCGAAATCTACGCCTTTCGCCACAGTCCAACCAGCCGCACCATTGCAGAATCCATCCAGCAAGCGATGATGGAAAATCTACGCAGCAAGAACCGCGGACTGCGCACCGACCAGGACTACGCCGTCCTCGTGCGCAGCGCCGGCAGCGCCGTGCTGGTCGAATGCGGCTTCATCAGCAACAAGGCGGAAGCATCGCGCCTCACTTCACCTGAAGGACAGGAAGCACTGGCCGAAGCCATCGCGCTGGGCGTGATGCGCATCAAACCCCTGATCAATACCGACCCGCCCGAAGCTGACATCGCGAAATGTGAGATCCACGCCCGGAAACATGACGAGGCCATGAAAGCAAAAGAAGGGCCGGAGAAAAAATCTGCTCCGCCCAAGAAAGTTGTTTCCTCCGGCAGCAAGCCCAAAAGCAAGCAGAGGAAGAAATAGAAACTGACCTGACACCGTTCACAAGCTCACTCGCTGCACCTTGCCGAAATCAGCACGCAGGAATCGTTTCGCCAGTGACTCAAATTGCTCGCTCAAATCGGTGAGATAAATATCCAGCTTTGGCTTGGGCTTGGGCTTGGCCACCCGCAGCAGGCCCCGCTCCGTCAGCATGGCCTGCACCTGTTCCGCGCATACCAGCGCGGAGTCCACCAAGCGCACGCGATTATTAAGTATTCTGGCCAGCAACGGCTTCAGCAGCGGATAGTGCGTGCAGCCCAGCACCAGCGTATCCATGCCGTGTTTCATCAGCGGCTTGAGATACTCGCGCACAATCATCTTGGTCGCCGGATGATCGATCCAGTCTTCCTCGATCATCGGCACCAGCAGCGGCGTCGCCACTGCTTCGATCTGCAAATCAGGACGCCGCATCGCCAGCGCATGTTGATACGCACAGCTCTTGATGGTGCCCGAAGTGCCGATAATTCCAACACGCTGACAGTTCGGATCAGCCAACGCCGCCTCCACTCCCGGCTGCAACACACCGATAACCGGCAGTTGAAACTGGCTCTGTAAAAGTGGTAGCGCATGAGCCGTGGCCGTGTTGCATGCGATCACGATGGCTTTCACCCCCTTCGACAAAAGAAACTGCGTATCTTCCACGGCAAACTTGCGAATAGTCTCCGGCGACTTCGATCCATAAGGCAGGCGCGCCGTGTCACCCAGATAAACGATGGATTCGTTCGGCAGCACATCCATCAGCGCGCGAACCACGGTCAAGCCACCCACGCCCGAGTCGAAAACTCCGAGAGGTGCATTGCGATCAGAATCAGCCATGCCGATCTAAACTCGCTGCCAGTTGAATGCGCAAGAACCAAGTGCCATTTCATCTCTGTTTACCCATCATAAAAACAAAATGCTATTCAATACCAAGGACTTGCGTGTCGTCGATTTGACAAAAATTGGACTGGATGGATGCTTCCACTGTCAGCCGAGGTCACTTACCCTTCCTGGTGGGTGACGCGGGGGAACCGAACTCCTGAGAACGCAAGAACTCAGGACGGGGCGAACGGAGCAGGTAACTGCTCGCAGGGGCCACTTCCAAGGCCCAGCCCGTCAGCTAACCTCGTAGGCAAATTGGGAGGGACGATCTCTCTGAGGTCCGCGGGTGCGGGCTTCATGGTCTCCCCAACAGCAACAAGCTGCTCGTGGCGGGAAACCGCAACGGGTGGCACAAGCCAACGAGACCATGAAATGCCCCAACTGCCAGACTCCGATGGAGGAAGGCTTGATCGACAGAGCCTGTTTCATACCGAAGCTGAAACCCGGCCGTTTGATGCGCCTGCACGAACGAGTCTTTAACTTCCTCTATACCCCCCTCAGACACGGCGCACGTCGCGTTATTGCGCACCGCTGCCCGGATTGCTCCCGCGTTGAACTGACGGCGCCGTAGGATCGAAGGGAGCGCGGGCACTCTTGCCCGCATTCAAAAACACTTCGCGGCGCAGCCGCCTCGCAAGTGAAGCGGACAGCAGTGTCCGCGCTCCTTTCTCGCCTGCGTGTCTCATAACCCATAACTAATAACCTCTAACTTTACCCCAAATCATGAACACGAACGAAACACTCAACATCCTCTGGATGATCATCACCTTCCCGCTCATTAAATATCCGCTGATGCTCCTCGGCCTCTACTTCCTGGCAGGCGGCGTTTTCATCCGCGAACGCGATGTCGGCATCGTCATCAAACGCTTCGGCCTGAGAAATCTCAAGCCCGGAGAAATCATCGCCCTGCGCGGCGAAGCCGGCTACCAGGCGGACACCCTTTCGCCCGGCCTCCACTTCTTCTATTGGCGCTGGCAGTATTCCATTCTGAAAACACCCATGCTCTATGTGCCGCAGGGCGAGCTTGCACTCGTCATCTCCAACGCCGGCGAGGCCATCCCTCCCGGCCGCATCCTGGCCCGCACGGTGGAGTGCAATCACTTCCAGGATGCCCGCGCCTTCCTGCAGGGCAATGGTGAAAAAGGCCGTCAGCTCGCCGTCCTCACCGCAGGACAATATCGCATCAACACCGCGTTGTTCACCGTGATCACCTCATGGAATGCCGCCGAACAAGGTCTCAACCCCGCGCTCCTGCGTATCCAGCGCGTCGAGCCTGACCGCGTTGGCATTGTGACCGCACTCGATGGCGCACCCATCACCGATGGCGAGATCGCCGGCACGCTCGTGCCCGATCATGACAACTTCCAAAATGCTCAAGCCTTCCTCGACAACGGCGGTCGCCGCGGTTTGCAGGAACAAGTCATGCTCAGCGGTCAATGGAACCTCAATCCTTGGTTCGCCCAAGTCGAACAAGTGCCGATGGTAGAAATCCCTATCGGTCACGTCGGCGTGGTCATCAGTTACGTTGGCAAAGCACACGAGGACGTGAGCGGTGCTGAATTCAAACACGGCGACCTCGTGCTCGTCGGCCACAAGGGTGTCTGGGTTACGCCCCTCCTCCCCGGCAAACACCCCATCAACACCCGTGTCGCACGAGTCGAACTCGTCCCCACCACCAACATCGTGCTCAACTGGGCCACACGCACCGAGGCCCACGCCTTCGATGCGAAACTCAACAGCATCACCGTGCGCTCCAGGGATGGCTTTGCTTTCAATCTCGACGTTTCCCAGATCATCCACATCGGCTCCAATGAAGCTCCCCGTGTCATCAGCCGGGCCGGGTCTCTGCAAAACTTAGTCGATCACGTCTTGCAACCGCTCGTCGGAAATTATTTCCGCAACAGCGCGCAAGATTATACCGTGCTCGACTTCCTCAGCGCCCGCAGCCAGCGTCAAGCCGAGGCCGCCCAGCACATCGAAGCCGCCCTTCGCGAATACGATGTGGAAGCCATTGATACGCTCATCGGCGATATCACTCCCCCGGAGTC
>JAIOQF010000195.1 GCA_021413535.1 Verrucomicrobiota bacterium | reverse complement strand
CATTCACTCTTCGTGTGAGTTGCGGCAGTCTCGAGACGGCGGCTATGCGGCGTCGTTCTATTTGCGAGGGCACGGCCGGGAAGCCAAGGTAATTGGCGTCAGGCGCGAGGTCTTTGGTGACACCTGAGCGTGCCCCCAAGGTGGAACGTGAACCCACGGTCACATGCCCAGCCACGGCGGCTTGACCGGCGATCACCACGTAATCACCGATTTCCACGCTTCCGGCAATGGCGACGTAGGCGACGAGGATGCAATGTTTACCGATGACTGCGTTATGTCCGATATGAACCAGATTGTCGATTTTGGTGCCTTCTCCAATCCAGGTTCTGCCGAAGCGCGCGCGGTCAACAGTGCTGTTGGCGCCGATCTCCACGTCATTGTCGATTTGCACGATGCCAGTCTGGGCGACCTTGCGATGCCGGCCGTTTTCAAATTCGTAGCCAAAGCCGTCCCCGCCAATCACGACTCCGCTGTGGAGGATCACCCTCTCACCCAGCAGGCAATCATCCTGCACCGTCACATTGGCGAACAAGGTCGAATCTTTGCCGATGCGCACGTTGCGGCCAACGCTGCATCCCGCGCCAATCCGAACCCCTGTTCCGATCTCTGAGCCATCCTCAATGACGGCACAGGCACCGATGGCGACCTGCGTTGGATCAAAAACGACCGATGGTGCAATGACGGCGGATGGATGCACTCCGGCTTGAAACGGTGGTGGAATGTAGCCAAACTTTTCCACCAGCTTGCCAAAGGCCTGACTGGGCGTTTTTACGGCGATGCAGACGGTATGGGAACACTGCCCGTGCATATCCATGGGGACCAATACGGCGCTGGCTTTCGTGTTCGTGAATTGTGTCCGATGCCGTTCGCCGTTGAAAAAACTCAAGTCGCCTAATCTGGCGTCGTTCAGTGACGCGAAACCGCCGATCAGGGTTTCTTCCCCGCCAGTCCTGAGCTCACCATGAATGTAAGCGGCAAGCTCACCTGCAGTAGTTCCACCCAGAGCCGTGTCGTTTCGCCGTTTTGTATCGTCAATCATGTATTTGAGACCACCGGCAAGCTTAAACAAGATAAGCGAGAGAGATGGGCTCAGACTAGTGTGAACTACCTTGACTGTCCAGCACCAGAAAAGCTCCGTTTTCGGTGATGCGCCAAGCAGTAATTTTTTTCAGTGCATCAGCGATGTGAGTATTTTTCTTCTTTGCCACATCGAGCCAGTCCCAAATCTTTAAATTGCGCACGAAGCCTTCGGGCACCGGTTTGCCGGGCACGCTGACGCCTTCAATCTTCAATATCAGGGAGCCGTTGTCGATCTCAGGTCGGAAGGTCGCGCTGCCCACCAGGAATCGTTTTCCATCCTGCCAGGGCAACTTGTTCATCGGCAGTCGGATTTCCGACTGCAACACTCGGGACTGCGCATCGAAACCAGTGAAGCGGAGCAGGTCAGGATAGGGCGTGCTTTCCTTGTCGCCGCCGATGCCCGCGTCGGTGGCGAGAGCCAGCATGACGTTGCAGTCCGCAACGCTCAACTCGAGATGGGCGGCTCCACCTTTTTCAACAGCGACAGCAAAGGCCGACAGTTTTTCGCGGAGGGCCTCTTTATCGTTATCACTTGCTCCTAGTGCTGGCATGGGTTCCGCCTGTTCCACGGTGAATCCCGCAATCTGCCGGTTCTGTTCGAGGAGGCTGTGGATGACCCAGGTCACGATGCCCCCGAAGGTCAGGATCATCATCGCGAAAATCGCACAACCGTAGCCGGGATTGAATTTGCCAGTGGGGACTTTGTTGAGATCGGGCATGGGGAATGTTCAGGGTTCTGGGTTCACAGTTCAGGGTTTTATGTTAGCGTGTCTCGCATGGCAATCGAGAGATTTGAAGATATTGAAGGCTGGAAGCTTGGGCGGGAACTTTCTGCACAGGTGCATTTGCTGTCACAGACAACGGGTTTGAAGAATGATTTTTCCTTGAAAGATCAGATGTCGCGATCGGCAGGTTCAATCATGGACAACATCGCCGAGGGCTTCGATGCAGGCACAAATCCGGAGTTTTTCGCTTTCTATGGTATGCCAAGCGTTCATGCAGCGAACTGCAGAGCCAGTTTTATCGTGCACTCGACCGCGGTTATTGCGATCAAAAACAATTTAATCAGCTTTACGAACTTGCACGTCAGGCAAAGTCCAAGACTGGAGCCTTCATCGCCTACCTTAAAATGAACGCGAAACCAACAACTCTGAACCCTGAACCTTGAACATGCGAACATTGGTCGCCATGTCCGGAGGCGTGGACAGCAGCGTGGCCGCCGCGCTGCTCGTCCGCGAGGGGCATGACGTGTCCGGTGCCTACATGAAGAACTGGATCAACGAGGAGAACATCATCGGCCATTGCCCTTGGCAGCAGGACATTGAGGACGCGCGCGCTGTCGCCGACCAGTTGAGCCTCGATTTCCGCGTGGTGAACTTGATGGAGGAGTATCGCGAGAAGGTCGTGAAGTATCTTCTGGAAGGCTACACGCAAGGCATCACACCGAATCCCGATGTGATGTGCAACCGCGAAATGAAGTTCGGCGTGCTCTGGGATTGGGCGCGCGAGAACGGTTTTGATGCCATCGCTACGGGGCACTATGCCAGAAAGGATGAAGGCGGAAGGATGAAGGATGAAAGTGGCATCTTGAAAGGGCTCGATCCCAACAAAGATCAAACTTACTTCCTCGCCATGGGCCATTTGCTCAAACCGCAGGTGCGTGAAGAGGCGCGCAAGCTCGGACTCTCGACTGCGGAGAAGAAAGACAGTCAGGGAATATGCTTCATCGGCGAGGTGAAAATGGAGGATTTTCTACGCACCTTTGTGCCGGACAAGCCCGGCCCGATTGTGAATCTCGAAGGCAAAGTTCTCGGCGAACATCGCGGCTTGCATCTCTATACCTTCGGCCAGCGCAAGGGAATCGGCGTCGCCAGCAATCTGCATAAGCAGGCTTATGTGGTCGTAGCCAAACGCCCGGAGGCGAATGAGCTCGTCATCGCCATCGAGCGTCCTGACACGCCGCTGCTCTGGGCCAAACGTTGCATCATCGGTGGCATTTCAACGACCGGTCCGGATTTGTCAGCCGCGCGCCGGATTGAAGCCATGCCGCGCTATCGCAGTCCCGCTGCGGCGGCGGCATACAAACCGTATGTGCGAGCCGACGGACTTGCCGCTGAACTGGTGTTCGACGAAGCGCAGCGCGCCCTCACGCCGGGGCAGATATGCGCATTTTACGATGGAGAACGCCTGTTGGGCGGTGGCGTATTTGAAGAAATCTGCTACGAATGAAAACCATGTGGACCAAGATCAAGACTTTCACGGACATCAAGCTGGAGAAAACCAGCGACGGCATCGCCAAGATCACCATCAACCGGCCGAAGGTGCGCAACGCCTTTCGGCCGCTTACCGTGAAAGAATTGCTCGAGGCTTTCGAAATCGCCCATGAAGATCCCAAGGTGGGTGTTGTCATCCTCACAGGCGAAGGACCTGATGCATTTTGTTCCGGTGGCGACCAGAAAGTTCGCGGTCACGCCGGGTATGTCGGCAGCGACGGTGTCCCGCGTTTGAATGTTCTCGATTTGCAAAAGAAAATTCGCAGCATTCCCAAGCCGGTGATTGCGATGGTGGCGGGCTACGCCATCGGCGGCGGTCATGTGTTGCACGTGGTGTGCGATCTCACCATCGCTGCGGACAATGCGCGTTTCGGTCAGACTGGTCCCAAGGTCGGGAGCTTTGATGGCGGGCTCGGCAGCAGCTATCTTGCGCGCATAGTCGGCCAGAAGAAGGCGCGGGAGATTTGGTATCTCTGCCGGCAATACGACGCGCAGCAGGCTCTGGACATGGGGCTGGTGAACGCAGTTGTGCCCTTGAAAAAACTTGAGGCTGAGACGTTGAAGTGGGCGCGGGAAATATTGCAGCACTCGCCGCTGGCTTTGCGCTGTCTTAAATCCGCGCTCAATGCCGATTGCGACGGACAGATTGGTCTGCTGGATCTCGCCGGCAACGCCACTCTGCTCTATTATATGAGCGAGGAAGCCAAGGAGGGGAAGAATGCCTTCATCGAAAAGCGTGCGCCAGATTTTTCAAAGTTTCCGCGGGTGCCTTAACTAGTGGCAGCGGGTAATTCGGCCAGCAGCAGTTTCTTTAGGTCGTGATCGTGTCCGTAAGCGGTCACGACATCGCCTGACTGCACGACGGTTCGTGGTCCAGGAATGCCGTCCATGACTTTGCCGTCGCGCGAGATGGCCATGATCAGAACGCCCCAGTCCGCTGGTCGGGTCACTTTGAGCATGAGTCCTGCCAGACAGGTTTTGGGTAGGATTTCAATCTCTGAGACGCAGAATCCTGATTGGATGCGCAGCAGTAGTTCGTAGTCGAGTGCCCGGACGAGCCCGGCCTTTTCCAGTGCGCGTTGGATTACGTGGTCCAGCAGACGCTGGAAGATGCCGATCTTGAACAAGAGCAGTAGGACGACAATGGTTCCAACGATGGCGCCGATGGCGGTGAGCGGATTCAGCCAATTTTTTTCCTGCAGCACGGTCACGATCAAGGTCACCATTCCGGAAGTCAGGCCAATGTTCCCGGCAAGGATCAGATCGCGGATGATGCGCCGTCGCACGGGATGATTCACCACCATTTCTGCTTCCTTGGTGGTGAAGCCCACGCCGAAGAACGCGGAGTAGGACTGAAAGCTGGCCGTGTCCCATGACAAGCCCGTCATCATCAGCGCGGTTGAACCGATGCGGATGATCAACAGTGAGATGACCGTGATGGCAAAGAGCGCGAGAATGTAAGACATGCGGGTAAAACGTAGGTCGAAATGCGAAGCTCGCAAATGGTCATCGTCGGCACAAAATGTTTGTTGTGCGCGCTTTAGCGCGTATGCAGAATGACCCACGCGCTAAAGCGCGCACAACAAACATGAACTCGCTCGTCCCTTGGATATTGGCCGCCCGTCCGAAGACGCTCGGTGCTGCGATTGCGCCAGCTGCATTTGTCTGCAAATCGCGACCAATCTTTTCAACGATGCCGTGGACGGCATGAAAGGCAGCGACACCAAGGAGCGCCTCGGCCCGGTGCGCATCACCGCGTCCGGAATGATGCCTGCGAAGACAGTGATGAAGGTTGCAGTGGGTGTGCTCGCGCTCGCAACGTTGCTGGCCGTGCCTTTGTTTATTTATAGAGGCTGGCCCATTGTCGCCATCGGCATTCCGTCGCTTTGGTTCTGCTATGGCTACACCGGTGGGCCGCTACCGCTGGCTTATCGCGGACTTGGAGAATTGTTCGTCGTGTTGTTCTTTGGTTTAGTGGCGGTGACCGGTTCTGCCTTTGTGCAAAGCGGCCAGTGGCACTTCGAGGCAGTGATCGCTGGCCTGCAGATTGGCATGTTGAGCACGGTGCTCATTGCGATCAACAATCTGCGCGACATTGAAGAGGATACGAAGACTGGGAAGCGCACGCTGGCGGTGCGGTTTGGGAAGAGGTTTGGGCAGATGGAAGTATTCATGCTGGCACTCGGGGTAATTGGAATCGGCCTTTTCGGATGGATTACTCAAGGTCTACCATTCGTCGGTATCGTAACTGTCTTGCTCGCGATTCCGTTTCTAGATATGGGTGCAAAGATTATAAGAACCCAACCATCTCTCGCATACAATCGACTTCTTGCTCAGGCGGGAGTTTGGCTCGTAATATTTTCGCTCGGACTGTGTGGAGCACTGTTTTCAATTGAGTTTTCCAATTGGGTTGTGCGAGTCGGAGGCTTGTGATGCTGGGCGTCATGTTCTTCCATCCTTACATCCTCTGCTCTCGGGGTTCGCTCAATGCGGTCTCGCTACGTCGCGAGTTTCACGGGGCATTGGTTAAAGTGGATGACGGCATCGGCTGCGTCCACCCGTGGCCGGAGTTTGGGGATGCGCCGGTTGAGGAACAACTGAAGCTGCTGCGCGAGGGCGGAACCTCGAAGGTCATCGAGCGTGCGTTGCACATGGCGGCGGTGGATGGTGAGGCGCGTCGGCGCGGGATGAGCTTGTTCGCGGGACTGGAGATTCCGCTTTCGCACTATTCATGGGATCAACATCAGCCATCGGAGTCGCAGATGCAGCGCGTGATCGGGGAAGGATGGAAGGCGATCAAGACCAAGGGTGCATTGAATGTGGATGAGACACTGCGCTCGCTGGATGCGCTCGCATCGTTGGTGGGTGATGCCACACTCAAATTTAGGGTCGATTTCAATTCGTGTCTCACTGAGGAGTTGTTTACCCGTTTTCTGGAACTGATGCCGCCGCAGGTGCGCCAGGGCATCGACTTCATTGAGGATTCATTTCCGTATGATGCCGTCCGCTGGTCAGAAATACAGCACAGTCAAGGCATCCGGCTGGCATTGGATAAGCAGTTACGCGGAGCCACTGAGGGTTTCGAATACGCCGTGATGAAGCCGGGTCGTCGTGACTGGCGCGGGATGATCAATGAATTGCCGTCAGACACGCGAGTAGTGATGACTTCGGCAATGGATCATGCAATCGGTCAAAGTTTCGCTGCCTACGAAGCGGCACTGGCCTGGCGGGATATTGGAAGTCGAATGGATTTATGCGGATTGTGCACGGAGCATCTGTTTGCCAAAGATGTATTCTTTGAGCGAATCAGTTCTTATGGCGGAAATCTGCAAGTGGATCGCAAGGGCACGGGTTTGGGATTTGATGATGTTCTGGCGAAGCTTCCGTGGAAACGATTGTAGCAGACGACGTGAGGAGGCTCTGATCATGAAAGGCGATTCGATTTGAGCCTTCTCGCGTTGGCTGCTAGGTAAAGATGTGACTTCCATGGATAACGCCCGTTTTTGGGATGCAAATGATGTTCATATCGCTGCGAATCCGCAGCGCCCGGGAGATGCAATAGGCTTGGAGGAGTTCGCTACGTCACGTGATGACTTGCGCAGCCTTCTCTATTTTCAAACTTCCGGGAGCGAGGGCTTGCCGAAGTGGGTGGGTCTGCCTCGCTCAGCATTCATGGCTTCGGCGCGTTCGGTGAATGCGCATCTCGAAGCAACATCGCGCGACCGCTGGCTCATCGCATTGCCGTTGCATCATGTGGGCGGATTTTCCATTTTGGCGCGGTGTCATGATAACGGTGCTGGCTTTTTCCATTGGCAGAATAAATGGGATGCGGCGGACTTTGCCGCAGTCTGTGCAGTGGAAAAAATATCGCTGACTTCGCTGGTGCCCACCCAAGTTTTTGATCTGGTGCAGGCAAATCTGGAGGCGCCGCCGTCCTTGCGGGCCATCATCGTGGGTGGCGGATCTTTGGAGAAGAATCTCGGCGCTCGCGCGCGGACGCTTGGCTGGCCGGTGCTGCAAAGTTACGGCATGACCATGATCGTCTCATTGTGCGGGGTGGGGCACTGGCGTCCGGATATGTGTTCAAGCATGATCGCGCGTGGCGATGGGAGCCCGTTGATGCGAAAGTCGGTCTGACGACGCGTGATCGCGTCCAAATTTTGCAGCAGGGTGCGAAGCGGTTTCTTCATTTTATCGGACGTGATTCAGATTTCGTCAAAGTTCTGGGCGAATTGGTATGTGTATCGCAGTTGCGAACGCGGCTCGAACGGCTACTGGAATCTTGCGGACTGCCCCCGTCTTCAGCGATCATCTGGCCGATATCTGATGCCAGACGTGGAACGCGGCTGCTGCTACTTAGCGAGTTGTCGGTGACGCAACTCGAGGAGGTGTGCGAGCGCTTTAATTCGTCTGTGCAACCATTCGAGCGTCTGGAGGCTGATCGGGAGCTGCTCTCGCTGCCGCGAACAGCTCTGGGGAAACTCGATAGCGCGGCGTTGGAACGAATGCTTTCCGAAAGCCGAAGTTGCCGAGATCTTCAGAGCTGAATAAGTGTAGATTGATCCGTTGTTCATGAGCTGCAGCCAATATCTCAAGCTTGTCGTCTTATGGCCCATCATGTTGATGAGTTCATCGGCGAATGCTCACCCTCTGATGGCCGATCCTGTAGACTATCCGCTGGTATCTGGCTTTGACCGCTTTTATGCACCGGAGGATGATGAGGCGCACATCGCAGAGGGCGGCTTGTTATTGCTAAGTGAATTGCAGTGCGTGTCGTGTCACATCGTCCCGGAGGCATGGAAATCTCGTCTGCCTGCTCTGGCAAAGCTATCGCTTGCAGGAGTGGGCTCTCGCTTGAGTGCGGATGATCTGTGGCTTTTTGTGCGCAGCCCACAGCATCGCAAAAAGGGGACGACAATGCCGGGATTGTTCAGCGGCGATGATCGTGATGACGTGGCGCTGGAGTCGATCACGGTGTATCTCAGTTCTTTGAAGGAACCGGTAAAAAAGCATCCACAGGGTGATGTCGGGCGCGGTCGCAAGCTCTATCACACTATCGGTTGCGTGGCTTGTCATGAGCCGGCAAAGATCGAAGACTACCGCCCCGCCGAGGCGCCACCGAATGTCGCGGTGGAACAGCCGGGTCTGCCGTCTGTGCCGGTGTTGTTCGCGGATCGCTATGATCGTGATGCGCTGGTCGAGTTCCTGCTCGATCCGCTGAAAGTGCGTCCCGATGGTCGGATGCCCGCGACACAAATGACAGAGCAGGAGGCGGCGGATGTGGCGGCTTATTTACAGATCAATCGGGAGCCGATGAATGTTCAAGAGCGCACCGTATTAAACATTAAATCACCGGGTGTGGAGCAGGGGAGGATGGCTTTCATCGCGATGAACTGCGTCGCGTGCCATGACATGGGTCGTGAGCAGAATGCCGGAAAAGTTTCGATGAATCTCATGTCGTTGCAGACTGGCCGCGGGTGTTTGTCTACGAAGAAGAAAGCCGGAGTGCCTGACTATGGCTTGAGTGAATTTCAAAAGCGTGCCATCAAACTGGCGCTGACAAAAATCAAGAGCGAGCCGGTGCCAGCTGCGCAGCCGGCCGCGGAGAGATGCGATGCGATTTTTGTCCGATTAAACTGCTACGCTTGCCACGAATGGAATGGGAAAGGCGGGTTGGAAGATCCGCGTGCGCAGTATTTTACCTGCGATCCGGCGGCGCGTCCGATGGGCG
>JAIOQF010000194.1 GCA_021413535.1 Verrucomicrobiota bacterium | reverse complement strand
TCAAACTGAGTGAACACATCGACTGGCTCCGCAGCTTCATCCAGTCACATCCAGATTTCATCACGCCGGCCTTCCGCGCCAATGACGCGCTCAATGCGCTGGAGGGCGGACAGGATTTGTGCATCTCGCGACCGAAAGAACGCCTGAGCTGGGGCATCCCGCTGCCATTTGATAATCGCTTTGTGAACTATGTCTGGTTCGATGCGCTGGTAAATTATGTCAGCTTCGCCGGGTATCTCGCGGATGAGGTGGGCAATGACAACATGCCTGATTTTAGGAAGCTCTGGCCGGCAGATGCGCACGTCATCGGCACGGATATCCTGGTGCCAGCTCATGCGATCTACTGGCCGATCATGCTCCACGCGCTTGGCTTCAGTGATGAGCAGATGCCGAAGCTCATCGTGCATGGCTGGTGGAATGTGAAGGGCTCAAAAATGAGCAAGAGCACCGGCAACGCGATTGATCCTGTTGCGCTGGCGGACAAATTTACACCTGACGGCCTGCGCTATTATTTGATGCGCGATATCGCCACCGGCTACGACGCGGACTTCAGCGAGGAGCGGATCACGATGAGCTTTAACAAGGAGCTGGCCGGCGGTCTGGGCAACCTGCTCAATCGATCCATCAGCATGGCGCAGAAATATCGCGGCGGCGTGCTGCATGTCTCAGGCTACGATGACGAGATCAATGCTGCTTTCCGGCAGACGGTGATGGATGCGCCGGCGAAGTATGTTGAGAAGATGAATGCATGGTTGATTCACGACGGCATTGCTGAGGCCTGGAAGATCGTGACTCATGCGAACGGGTTTGTGGATGCGACACTGCCGTTCAAGCTGGCCAAGGATGAAGCCAGCGCGGCCCGGCTCGATAGTGTGTTGCTTCATCTGACTGAGGCGCTGGTGCACGTCAGTGTTCTGCTCAGTCCGGTGATTCCTGATGCTGCGCGCAAGATGCGCGATCAACTCGGCTGGCGGATGCCCGATGGCTTCCAAGTGTCCGATTTGCGATGGGGATTGCTCGCAGACGGACATCAACTCGGCCAGCCAGTGCCGTTGTTTCCCAGGTTGGAAGTTGCGGCAGAGACAAAGTGAATTACTTCCCGCGAATCTTCGCGAGCTGATCCTGCATTTCCTTGAGCTTTTCCGGTTTCTCGACAGCGAGATTTTTGGTTTCACCGAGGTCGGCGGAGAGATCGAAAAGCTGAACGGAGCCTCCCGGCGGCTTCGTGCCAATTTTGCCGGACTTGGCACCGTAGTTGCCGCCACCGCTAGGGCCACCGGTGATGAGCTTCCAGTTGCCGACACGGAATCCGAAGGGGCCGTTGGTGCCGCCGTTGTGGGCGACGAAGGTTTCACGGGCGATTTTTGATTCGCCGAGTAGCGCAGGCAGAACGTTCGTGCTGTCGCGGCAGCCGCCTTCGGGAATTTTCACACCGGTAAGCGCTGCGAAGGTGGCGGGCAGATCGAGGTGGGCGATGAGGGCGTGGGATTCGCCGCCGGCTTTGATCTTGCCGGGCCAGCGGGCGATGAAGGGAACGCGGTGCCCGCCTTCGTAAACGGTGCCCTTCCTGCCGTTGAGCGGCGCATTGGGATTGTAGTTGAAGCTGCCGACGTCCTCGTAGCCGTCATCCATCACGCCGCCGTTATCGCTGGTAAAAATGAGCAGGGTGTTGTCCGTGAGTTTCAGTTCATCGAGCTTCGCAAGCACCTTGCCGACGGAATCATCCAGTTCCTGAATGGAATCGCCACGGATGCCGACAGGGCTGCTGCCTTTGAATCGTTCGTTGGGAACCCGGGGCACATGGATGTTGTGCGTGGCGAAGTAGAGGAAAAAGGGTTTGGATTTACTCTCCTCAATGAATTTTAAAGCTTTCCCGGTGAAGGTGTCGGCCATGTTTTCGTCTTTCCAGCGGGCGGCATTTCCTCCGGTCATCCAGCCGATGCGGCCGACACCATTGACGATGGTCATGTCGTGGCCGTGCGTGTGTTTCAGTTTCAACAGTTCGGGATTTTCTGCGCCGGTGGGATCGGTGCCGATTTTTTTTGCGTAGCTCACTTTGATGGGATCGGCGGGATCAAGTCCGACTACACGGCTGTTTTCGATGAAGACCGTGGGCACGCGATCGCCTGTAGCGGCCATGATGAAATGGTAGTCGTAGCCGATTTCACGCGGGCCCGGTTTGATCTCGCTGTTCCAGTCGGGTCCTCCATCAGGGCCGAGGCCGATGTGCCATTTGCCGATGGCGCCGGTGCGGTAACCAGCTTGCTGCAAGATGGTGGCGATGGTGGGTGAACCGACCACAATGCTCAATGCGGCATCACCAGGCGCGATGCTCGATCCTGGCTGTTGTCGCCAGGAGTAGACGCCGGTCATGAGCGCGCGGCGCGTTGGTGTGCAAGTTGAAGCAGGGGAGTGGGCATCAAGAAAGCGGCAGCCCTGTGCAGCGATGCGGTCGATGTTCGGTGTCTTTGCATGTGTGGCGCCGTAACAAGAAACGTCGCCGTAGCCGATGTCGTCCGCGAGGATGACGATGATGTTGGGTGGCGCTGCGGAGAGCGACGGGCCGGAGGCGAGAAGCAGTGCGGCGAAGAGTGGTTTGACGAGGTTCATGAATAAACTGTCAACGATGATGCCGACAGAATACTTGCACCGCATTACGCGCTCTTGCGCAAATGACTGGGCAGGACGCCCATAGCCTCGCGGTATTTAGCCACGGTGCGGCGTGCGACTTTGATGCTGCGCTGGGCGAGCTGCTTCACGATGTGCTCGTCGGACCAGGGTTTTTGCGGCGGTTCAGTTTTGATGATTTCGGCAATGGCGGTTTTCACGGCGGTGTTGCTCACGTCTTCACCTTCATTGTTGCGCACGCCGCTGGTGAAAAAGTATCGCAGCTCCACCACGCCGTGCGGAGTGGACATGTATTTGCCGGCGATGGCGCGGCTCACAGTGGTTTCGTGAACGCCGACGACTGCGGCGACGGTGGCCATGTTGAGCGGCTTGAGATGCGATGGACCGTGGTCGAGAAAGTCGCGCTGATGCCGGATGATCTCGGTGGCGATTTTTTGAATGGTCTCCTGGCGCTGGGCGACGCTGCGAATGAGAAATTTTGCGCCGCGAATTTTTTCGCGAATGTAACTGCGAGCGTCAGCGGCAGTGCCGGGATGGGCGAGGAGGTCTTTGTAGGCGTTGCTGATGCGCAGGTGCGGAAGATCGCGTTCGTTCATCACCGGGATGTAGCCGGCGCTGGTGCGCTCGAGATGGATGTCGGGGGTGACGTAGTGATTGTCCATCACGGCAAAACTTTGAGCGGGCCGCGGATCCAGCGCGGTGATCTGTTCGACGGCTTTGGTGATCTGATCCGGGGGAGTGGCAAGCTTCTTCGCGAGCGCGGTCCAGCGTTTGTGCGCGAGGTCATCAAGGTAACGATCGACGATGCGGTGAGCCAGGCTATTGGCTTTTCCCTGGCGTTCGAGTTGGAGCAGCAGGCACTCGCGCAGATCTTCGGCGCCGATCCCGGCGGGCTCGAAGCCCTGCACGATTTTCTTGGCCTGCTCCAGTTTATCCAAGGGCAAGCCGTGGCGCAGACTGAGTTCCGGGAGTTTCGTGTGCAGGAAGCCGTCGTCGTCGATGCTGCCGATGATGAACTCGCAATGCTCGCGCAGTTTAAGATCGCGCACATCAGCCAGGCTGAGCTGGCTTACCAGGTGTTCCTGGAGCGTGGTCTGCGCGGTGATGGAATCCATCATGAAGCGATGGCGCTCCTCGTCTTCTGCGGTGCGGCGTGAAGTTTGAGCGCGCGACTGTGCATAGTATTCGCGCCATTCTTCGTCGAGTTTTGTCAGCGCCTGTATGTCATCCTCCGGGTCTTTCGTGATGGAATCATCGAGCGGAGCTTCGGAGGCATCGACTTCGATCACTGGATTGACGGCCATTTCCTGCTGGATGATCTGGCGGAGTTCCAGCGATGCTGCCTGCAGAATTTGCAGGCTCTGCTGCATCTGGGGACCGATGACCTGCTTGAGCGATTGCTGCTGGTAGAGGCCGGTGGATGACATAAGGAGCGGGTTACGCTCCTAAGTGCACTGCACTCAGACCATATGCAAGCAGAATCCGTGCCAATATTTTTACCTGCTAGCGCCGCCCGCTGTCGCCGTGCAATCCGGCGCAATCCAACACCACGTTCAACTGCTGTCCTTCGATGCCCATTTTGACGAGGAGCAGCTCGACCAGATAGAGCTGTCCCCATTGGGTTTTCGGTTCCATAAAGCGGCCCACGGGCGATTCTTTGTTGATGTAAATTTTGCCGGTGCCCTGTGCGCCGAGTGATCCCTGAGCGTCAAAGCAAATCCACTGGTCTTTGGTGTTGCCTTTGAGTTCAAACGAATGGGCCCGCTGGCAGAGCAGGGTGAACCATCGGGCCGGGCCATTGCTGTTGGTTTCGGCGAGGAAGCGATCATAAGTTTTCTCATGCGATTGCTCGAACAGGGACCAGCGCACCCTGGCTTTGCCACCATCATCACGCACTTGCAGAATGGCTCCATCCTTGCAGGCCGCTGTCGTCAGGCGGAATAATTTTGTCTCCTGTCCTGAGGGGAGCACGATGACCTTGCCGGCGCTGAGTTCCCATTGCAAGGGTTCGAACTTTGGATGAGGGGCTTCGAAGAACCGTTTGATGTCTGCTTGCTGCGCTTCCGTGGCGTCGATCCACTGGAGGCGGTCGCTCAGCGTGACGGCTTTTTCGATTCCCTTGAGCATGACGCCGGTGATGGCGGTGAGATGCTCCTCGGCGGCGCGCGCACGAATGACCGCAAGTTCGTCGGGCGTGGTGTTGGGGATTGCGGGCTTTACTTCTTGAGCTGGCTCTGGCGGGAGCGTGGTGGGTGCCGGAGCAGATGAAGTGTTTTTGCCATCAGTCGCGGTGATGGATGGTGGAGGTGAAATCGTTTGCGGAATTTCGATGGGCTGTGGTGCTTGAAATGCCAGCCAGGTGACGCTGCCGATCAGCAGTATCAGCATCGTCACCGTGAGCCACGGTGCGCGACGTTTTGGCGTCTCACGATGGACAATCTCTGGTTCTGCCGCTTGCGGCACCGTCTCGGTGGGGAAGGGATTCGTGGTCTCTTTATCCGGTTCCAGATTGAGTCCGGGCCAGACTGGAGGAATGGACGCATGAACGGCGGAGCTTGAGGCCGTGCTGGAATCGTTCAAGGTGGCTGCACTCGCTGGCGGAGGCCACGAAGCGGATGTAAAAGTGGGGGTTGCGGGAGCTGCCTGGACGACTGCTGGTGCTGGTGCTGACGGAATTTCAGGCGCCAACGGGAATGGGGTATCGAGCACCGGCGGTGAGGCGACTGCAGCTGACTGAACGGCAGCGGGAGCGGCTTCGTGTTTGCTCGAAGGTAGATCAGATCGCCCACGCAGGCCCACAGGGTTGTTGCTTGCGGTGTAGTTGGAGCGCGGCGCGGCGACCGCACAGTGCGGGCAAATCTCGATGAATCCGCTGTGTTGCAGGGTCAGAAATACCCCTCCGCAGTGAGGGCATTGCAAGGTGATGGCACCGGAACTCATTCAGGGGTGGCGCGGAGTTTGACCTTCATTGAGAGCGGTAATGTCGCAAATTTTGCACGAATTGCATCTGGAATCTCCAGATGGTTGTTGCCGCTTTGTTGATGGTCGGCAGACTAAAACCAACGAGCGTTCAGTTTTCCAGCGCGGCTACGCGTTGCAGCACCGGCGGGTGCGAGTAGTGGAGAAAGACATAAAATGGGTGCGGCGTCGGATTGCTCAGATGATCGCGCGAAAGTTTGGTCAGGGCATTCACCATCGGTGTGGCGGAGTCCAGGGCCGCCTTGGCATAGGCATCCGCTTCAAACTCAAACTTCCGGCTGAGATGTCCTCCGATCAGGCTCAGCAACTGATTCAAGGGTTGATAAGCGATCGAAAAGAAGACCAGGCCCCACGCGATTGAGGGCCGCCCGATGCCGAATGCGGCGCAGAGTTGCGGATCGCGCAACGCGTAATGGAGCAGCGCAAACATCAAGGCGCTGGCAGCCAGTGAGAGCACGATCTGCTGCGGCACATGGCGTCGTTTACAGTGTCCGATCTCGTGGGCCAGCACCGCGAGTATTTCATCGTGCGTGTGATTTTTTAGCAAGGTGTCGAACAGCGCGATGCGTTTGGCCTTGCCGAAACCGGCGAAGAAAGCATTGGCCTTGGTGGAACGCCGGGAGCCATCGACCACGCTGACATCCGAAACTGGAAACGCGAGCCGCAGCGAGAGGCTGTCGATTTTTTTTCGCAGCTCCACGTCTTCCAGCGGAGTAAACTTGAAGAACATGGGCATGATGAGCCGGGGCGCGATGAAGCTCATCAGCAGGCTGAAGGAACTCACCGCAAGCCAGCCGTAGAGCGCGGCGCGGTCGCTGTTGTTAAAGAGCCAGAGCAACAGCGCCAAGATGGGAAGGCCGAGCGCAGTCAGCAGCACCAAGCCCTTGATGCGGTCGAGGAGAAAGGTGGCCGGAGTAGTTTTATTGAAACCGAAACCGCGCTCGATGACAAAGGTGTCGTAAACTTCGAAGGGAAATGAAACCAGCTGTCTGGCGAGGAACACCAAACTGATCACTGCGAGCCCGTTTACGATTTGAGTAAGATGCCAGCCACGGATGACTTGATCCAGCCAATTGAATCCACCCAGCCACCAGAAGCCGAGCATGAGCGTCAGGGAGACGCTGCTTTCAATGATGCCAAGTTTCGCGGAGACCCTGGCATATTCCAGAGCGCGTTCGTGAGTGTCTTGATCAGTGGTTGCGCGCAATGACTCCGGCGGCTCCGGCTTCAGAGCGGAAAGATTAAGCAGCGTGGCGAACAGTTCGAGATGATAGAGCCCGAGGGTCGCGATCAAGGCGAGGAGGAACCATGGATTGTCGAGGGACATCAGCACAGTTTGATCCGCGAGATGAATAATGCCAGAAGCTTTTCATGAACTCGTGAGGCAACATCCAGGACTATTATTTCACATCCAGAAAGGTGACGTCGTCGCACTGGGCTTTTAGATGCGGCGCGGACTTGTCGGGGGCGATGGAGAGCGTGTGCGGGCCGGCGGGAATGGTGGATTCGGAGCGGCCGTTGGTGAGCGGGAGTGGTTTGCCATCGAGCCAGGCGGACTTGGCTCCGGTGAGGATGAGGGGCTGCTTCGTCGGAGTGGAGGCGGTGAAGCGGACGCTGGCGTAGGGTTTGTCCGGGATTTCCTCCTGGCGCAGTTGACCGTTTATGAGGGTGGAGATGGAGACGGCGCTGTCTTTAGCGGCGGGGCCATCGGGCGGTGACGTGTTGAAGGTCCAGATGCGCGCGACGTTGGCTTTGCTGGCATCGAAGGGGCCGGGCCTTCCGATCTGGCTGAGGAAGGCGAAAAGGTTGAGCTTGGATTTGTTATCGAGGACATCGACAAATCCCGGCGGCATGAGACTGCCGATATTTTCTTTCTTTATGATGTTGGCTTTGATGAGCGGCAGTTCCATGCCGGGTGCGGGTCGTATGATGACCTCGGTGGCGGTCTCGCGCACAGGGATGCCGTTCATGATGCTGCCGTCTTTCATGGAGAAGGCGAAACCGTGATAGCCTTCTTTGACCTTCGCAGCGGGATTGATGCTGCTCTCGATGATGTAATCGAGCGGAGCGCTGGCGCCGAGGCTGGAAAAATCAGGGCCGAAGTTTCCGCCGACACCGCCGATGGCGTGGCAGGCAATGCAGCCAGCACGACGGTAAACGAGTTCACCTGCGACGGGATCAGCTCCCGCTTTGACAGCTTTGACCAGGCTGGCGATCTCGGTGGCGTAATCACGTTGTGCGACTTTCGCGCCAGCAAGCGGCGTGAGCAGGGCGACGAGGGGTTTGCCGTTGCGGCCCATGCCACGCGCAGCTTGAAGCGCGGCGGCGTAGGCATCGGGCGTCAAGTCTTTGGGTATTTCTTTGGCGAACAGCGCGGCGAAAGCGCCATTCTGAAAAAGCTCACGCCAGAGTGTGGTGGCTTCGGCTTGATCAACGGGCTGCTTCAAGATGGAAGCCAGAGACTTGATGGCTTCCGGCGCAGCCAGGGCAGAGTAGGGCACGAGTGCCGCGCGGCGCACGGCGATGGGCCGATCTTCGGCGACGAGTTTTCGCAAGGCATCGATGCTGGGCTGCTGGCCGATGAGTCGCAGGGCCTTGAGCGCTTCGTTACGCAATGCAGCATCTTTTTCGCTGCCGGCATATTCGGCGAGCTGGGGAACGAACTGCACCTGACGCCATAGGCCAGCCAGACGGATGCCGGCGAACAACAGCGTTTGATCGGTGGATTTCAGCAATGGAGCGATGGCATTGAGATCGCCTTGGGGACGGATGTTGCGCGTTTGTGCCGCATCGGCCAAAGCTTTGGCAACGCGGATGCGCGCGTCGGGTTGCAGCGCGCCTTCTTTCGTGAAGGTGGAATAGAGCGTGGTGAGTTCCGCTGCGCCGCCGGCTTTTCCGATGAGTTCGATCCACGGGCCACTGCCTGAGGCGTCGATGGTGCGACCAGCAAACAGACGCTGAACGTAGGGCGCGGTCACGCTGGGTGCGGCGATGTCAGTGATGGCATATAATTGAGCTGCGCGATCTGTGATTTTTTCGGGATGCGTGGCGATCTCCTCAAGCCACAAGCGTGCGAGTTCATTGAGCGATGTCCATGCGGCGAAGTCGAGGTAGCTGTCGTTGGAGTCAGTGGGAAGATTTCGCAGGACCAGATCCGCGCTCTCGAAGGTGCGAATGCGGGCCAGTGCGCGGAAGGCTTCCAATCGCACGCGCGGATTGCGCTTGGCCTCGATCCACGGTGCGATGGCGCTGAGGTCAGTGCTGCCGCTATAACCGCTGGCTTTGCCCAGTTCTCGCAGGGCGACTTGCACGCTGGTATCATTTGGATTTTTCGGATCAAGCATGGCTTTCAGATGCGTGGTGTCACTGCTGCGTCCACTGAGCAACCACGCGGCATGACGACGCGTGACATCATCTTTGACCCAGGTGGCGAGTGCCTTTTGCAGATCAGCCAGCGGTGATTTGGCGAGTTCACGGCGGGCTTGTTCAAAGTCCCAGCGATTGGGCGAAAGCAGTTTGTTCAACAACGCAGCAACAGGCAAACCGGCGACAGGTTTCCAGTCAATCGCCTTGCTGTCCTTCGGTGCGATGCGCCAGATGCGGCCATGCTGTTTGTCGCGGCGTGGATCACGGAAATCGACTTCGCCATGATTGATGATCGGGTTCGTCCAGTCGGCGACATAGAGCGCGCCATCCGGTCCCATTT
>JAIOQF010000193.1 GCA_021413535.1 Verrucomicrobiota bacterium | reverse complement strand
CGGCATCAAACAGGAGAACTTTTATTGGTTTCTCAAGGAGTGCGAATGGCGCTTCAATGGAGGCAACCACAAAGAGCTTCTAAAACAGCTGAAATACTGGTATAAACATCCCAAGCGATAAGCCTTAGCTACTTCAGCCCCCTTTTTTATTATAAAGCGATTCCAAGCTGGAGCGCGTTTTTGTGAGAAGCGCTAGAAGTTTCTCATCCCGTTGCAGACCTAACTCATACCGAGCCAGGGCAGCGACGTCGCCATTCGCGCGCAACCAGCGACGCACGCCTTCTTGCGCATTGGCCGTCGCAAAGGCTTCGTTAAAATCCGAATCTCCACTGATGAACACCCGTGCGTGGGTCAGTTCGTGGAAAATAGTTTCCGCCAGTTGTGCCGGGTTCTCGCCAATAAATGTATTTAACACGGGATCAGCAAACCAGCCGAGCGTGGAGTAAACACGCACACCGCCGACCGTGACATCGAGTCCGTCACGTTTTAGTTTTGCAGCTTCCTGGCGCGCCAGTTTTTCGTTGAAGTATCCGCGATACTTCGCTCTACCAATGAAGGGATACCACCATGATTTGGCCTCCACGGAAAACTCCGGCGCGGCATAGACATTCAGCACGACGTAGGGCCGTCCGAGATCGGCATAAGTCTCAAACTGCCTTGTGGCCGGCAACCGCAGTTCCTTGCGCGCGAAGTTCTTCAACTCCGTGACCAGCTTGAGTTGGCGGCGAAGTTTATCAGTGGTCAGCGGATCAGCTTCGACGAGCGCGACCGGTCTGGCGCGATGCAAAATTTCTGCCTGACCATGCACGGCTTGCGAATAAAATCGCGCGGTGCCGCAGGAGGTGCACACGACCGAGGTCATCACTGCGGAAAGCTGGATGAATTTGCCGATGCCGATCATGAATGACGAACCATAACGGAGCTTGCCCTCCCTGCGCCAGCGGCTTTTGCAAGACTGGTCCGATCTTGATTGCGAAGGGAGCTTGGCCACGCGAGCGTTCGTAGTCATGAAGCCCGGTAGTAACAACGAAAGATACGACCTCCCGCGCAGCTTCCGTCAATTGCTGCTCCAACTCGCGCGGGAGTCACGGAGTGATCTGAAAAAAATCCCGCACCATCCCAAACGCGCGATTCACGCGTTGCGCACGCGCATGAAAAAACTCTCCGCCATCGTGAACCTCGTCGGCCTGAGCATACCCGCGCGAACGCGCCACGCGATCCTCGCCAGCACAAAAAGACTGAAGAACGCGTTCGCTTCGCAACGGGATGCGCAAGTCGCTGCGGAAATGGGCATCGCCTGCAAGCCGCTCACGAAGTCACAGGCGACAGCCCCGCTCTACGAAGAGACCTCACGCCTGGCACATTTGTTGCAATCTGTCATGCTCGACGGACTGACAAAAAAGGAGCTGTGCAAGGCCTACGTGGAAACTTACCGCACAGGCCGGAAGCACATGAAGCAATGCCTCGCGGACCCCGACCCGACCCGGCTTCATGCGTGGCGCAAGCCAGTCAAAGAGCTCTACTACCAGTCACTCGCACTGCACCGCGCGCCGGGAATGACGCGACGCATTCGACGTGCACGCAGGCTTGGAAGATGGTTAGGAAAGCATCACGACTGGCAGCTTGTTCTCGAACGCCAGCTCGCCGCGGGGAAGCGCATCCAGCCGAAACGCGAGCGACTCCGTCGACGCATTTTCAAGCTGGCGTCTAAATTGTATGCGGTTCGACCAAAAAAACTCTCGCAAAAACTAAAGTGACGGAAAAACAAAGAAGGCGATTTGTCGTGCCAACACCTCCGAAAGCGGCATAGTGACCATCCCATGCCCTTCAGCACCCTCGGACTCGACCCGCGCATTCTTCAATCCATCAAAGACGCCGGCTACACGGAGCCAACCCCCATCCAAGCTGCGGCCATCCCCCAGGTGCTCGCTGGACACGATGTGATCGGTATCGCCCAGACCGGCACCGGGAAGACTGCGGCTTTCACACTTCCCATCCTCACCCACCTCGCCAAGATCACCGGTCAGGGCCCGTTGCGCGGCATCAAGGCGCTGGTGCTCGCCCCCACACGCGAACTGGTCGTGCAAATCGAAGAAAATGTGCGCGCCTACGCCAGTCATCTTCCACTGCACGTTACCAAGGTTTTCGGCGGAGTCAGCGAACGACCGCAGATCGATGCGCTGCGGCGCGGCGCGGACCTGGTCATCGCCACGCCGGGGCGCTTGCTCGACTTGATGAATCAAGGACACGCGAACTTCAAGGCGCTGGAGTATCTCGTGCTCGATGAAGCAGATCGCATGCTCGACATGGGCTTCCTGCCCGACATGCGCCGCATCGTAAAAGCACTGCCGCGCAAACGACAGACACTCATGTTCTCGGCCACGCTGTCGAAGGAGATCGAAGTTTTGACGCACGAGTTCCAGCAGCAGCCGAAGACAGTCCAGATCGGGCGTCGCTCGAATCCTGCGGAAACCGTCACCCAAATTGTTTACGAAGTGCCGCGGCATCTCAAAAACTCTTTGCTGCTCCATCTGCTGGTCGATCCCGCGTTCAACACCGTGCTCGTTTTCGCCAAGATGAAACACGGCGCAGATCGGATTGCTAAATATCTCGAACGCTACGGCGTGAAAACCGCCACGTTGCATTCGAACCGGTCACAGAATCAGCGCTTACGGGCGCTGACGGATTTCAAGAGCGGAGCGGTGCGGGTGCTGGTGGCCACGGACATCGCCGCGCGCGGCATCGATGTTGACGGCATTTCTCACGTCGTGAACTACGACTTTCCGATGCACGCCGAAGATTACGTCCACCGCATCGGTCGCACCGGACGCGCTCTGGCCATCGGCGATGCCATCAGTTTCATCACCAACGAAGATCAGGGCGCACTGCGCAGTCTGGAGCGGTTCATCGGTCGCGGCCTGGTGCGCAAGCGCGCTGAAGGTTTCGACTACAATGCCGCGCCGCCGCCGCCATCAGCGGATGATCATCGTGAACCCCGTCGTCAGCAGCACGGCCAGCGCCAGGGAAGATCGCAAGGCGGTGGTGGCGGTCAGCGTTTCGGTGGTGATCGCGGACGTCAAGGCTCCGGAAGTGCCCCACGGGGATTCAGGTGATATTGAGCGCTTTGCATTCACCGAGAGTGTCATGTTCGAATTGACACCCCTCGTTGCACCAAGCATTTGCCCTCCCTGTCCATCGTGCTAGCTTTCCTGTCCCAATCATAAATTTTTTCATCATGGGCAAAACACTC
>JAIOQF010000192.1 GCA_021413535.1 Verrucomicrobiota bacterium | reverse complement strand
ACAGCGGTTTGCCCCTCGGCTTCTTGTCAGTGGGTTTTGTTTGGCTCATGGGGGAGATTGCGGATGGGACCGCCTCATGCGCGTGCTGCGCGGCAACCTCTCCACTCCCAAACGACTCTTTTCCCAATGACACACGAGGAATTCTCCCGCAAGGGCGGGCAGTCAAAGTCCGCCCGCAAGGTCAAAGCCGCCCGCAAGGCCATGGCCAAGATTAACGCAGCCAGAAAGGCCAAGCAGAAGGCGGAGCGCGCACGAAAGATAGCCATAACACTCGCAAATAAAAATCCCGCACGGCCCTGAAGGCCATGCGGGATTCAACGAGTAATAACGGTTTGTCTATTAGACTACATCCGGCCACCCTGGCGGAACCCAGGCCGAATATACCATAACGTAGCCATTGCAAATGTTGTCAGCATTTTCGGTTGCACGGCATCCCCACACGCACTGAAACCCGACACTGAAGATGCGTCCGTGGTCCTGTTCCTGGAACAAGCGCTGGCCAGGCATCCCGCCGCCTGCACCGCCGTTGCCGTTGGCACCGAGGGGAGCGAGCGAGCCGTAACCGGCCACGAGCGCGTGACGTCCCAGGGCGTAGGAGCGCACGAAAGGCACACCGGCGCTGTTGACTTCGTAGATGATCGAGCCGGCGGGCAGAATACCCTTGGTCACACCCTTGAAGCCGTTGGCACCTGCCGCCGTAGTCCATGCGCCGCTGTTCCAAGTGATCGTCGAACCCGTGAGAGTCGTCACGATGGAACCTGATGCACCGTCGCCGAGGCGCTCGAACATCACGATCTTGTTGCCGTTGTTCACCTTGTAGGAGAACAGAGCAATTTTGCCGGTGTCAGAGCCGCTGATGACCTTCACCGCCAGATAGCGCACGGTATCGGTATCGGCTGCGATCTTCTCGCCCTCATGCCCGATGTATTGGGCGTTGCGGAAATACTGGAACCAGAGCGGAGGTGGAACCATGGCGTTTTGTGCCGTGGTGCCCGCTGTGATGTCTTGAGCGGTCGTGGTGGTCGTCGCAGGCAGAGCCGCGCCGAGATAGGCCACCGGTGCGCATGGCGCGGCCTTGGGGCCGAACTGCGTGCCGTCCTGGATCTGCCAGTTGTAGAGACGCATCCCGTTCCAGTTGGGCAGGCCACCCTTGTAGAGCCGGTTGTCAGGACCGCGAGTATCAGCCTGAGACATCAGGTTCAAGAACTGGTTGGAACCGCTGAGGCCGTCGAAAGCCTTGTCGGGACCCATCAGGAGGTATTGGAGCACATCGGCACCGCTGTCAGGCACCTTGACCATTGAGAACGGCTCGGCCTGGTTGCTGTTGAGCATCGACTGTGCGCTGCGAACGGTCGTCAGGTTGAGCGTATCGTTGACCGTAAGGTCGTCGATTGCCGCCTTGTTGTTCGGGTAGATCGTGTTGCGCGTGTGCTCGCGCTTGATCATCTCGAATTGGATGTCATCGCCTTTCTTCCACGCGAAATACTCGGTGAGCTTCCGGCGCTGGCGATTGTCCCAGTCGCCACCTTCAACGGTGAGCGTTTTCATGATTTGCTCGCCACCGACTGCATGTGCGAACACGCCGACTTTAGCGCGGTAGCTTGCGGTCTGAGTCTGTTCCTCGCGTCCGACGAGACGGGTAACCGTAGCCGCGCCCTGGGTGCCCTGGCCACCAAGAGGACGGTCGAGTGTCATCACGATTTCCTGGCCTGCAAGGGCTCGGAAATCCATGATTTCGGTGATCGGCTTCATGCCGTTCAGTCCGCCGTAGAGATCGGCAAAGGCGGACTTGCCGCGTGTGCCGAGGAAAATACCGGCCTTCCACCCGATCTCTTGCGAGTCGGCTGTTGCCGCGATGCGAGTCGCGAAGTCGGTTACTGAAATTGCTGGATCGTTAGCCATAAGAGTGAGTTAATGAATTGGTTGAGATGCGAACACGACAAAATCCACTGGTGTATCCAGTGGTGCGTGTGGTTGTTGGTGAGGCTGGGTTGCTACGGAAGGGCTTTAGCCTCTACCGGGCGAACAGTGAGTCTCGGGTTTGCTTTCCGCCGCTGGCCCGCTCCTCGATGGCGAGGTAGGCATCCAAGTCACTCCCCGAATCAACGGCTTTAGCCAGTTTCTCGGTGAATGCTACGTCTGTCTGGGCGGAATTGAATTGAGCGTTCTGCTGAGTCTTGGTCGCGCCCGATGCTGGCAGCATTCCTGGGCGGGTGGCTTGCTGCGAGGCGGGAGCGCCTTTCTTGACTGGGGCGATTCCCAAGAGGGCGGCGTGCTTGGTGTAGAGCAGCACTGGAAGATCAGCGCGGCCAAAGTCGCGGTGGTTCTTGTCCATGGCTTCGATCTCGGCGTTGACGGCCTTGGTGAGTTCGGAGTCGGGCGCGATATCCTTGGCGTCGTAGGTCTTGGCTACAAGGTCGGCGCTGGCGTCCCATTCAGCATTGAATTTCTGGTCTTCGGACTGCAAAGCAGCTTGTGCCTGCTGCTCTTTCGCGGCTTTGGCGTTGCGAATCTCGTCATACAATTCGCGTTCGCGGCGTTCGTCCTTGAGCAATTCTGGGCTGGTGAGGGCGCGATCCTCCGCAGCCTGGTTGCGGCGCTCCTGCACCTCGGCCAACTCGGTTTCAAGTGCGGCGATGGGGTCAACTGGCGCTTGTTCCTGCTGCTGTTGCTGGCTGGCTTCTGTCTTGGGGTTGATGCGGTCCCAAGCGTCCGCGAACGAAATACCTTCTGCGCGCGCGAGGTTGGTCGCGCTCATCATCTTGAGGCGCTCTGGCTCGGCAAGCGAACTGACGACGATGCGCTTTGGTGCGTGCTGGCCTTCTTCGGTTTGTTGGGCTTCGAGTTCGGCAACTCTTGCTGCCTCGGCTTCTGCCGTGATCTGCTCAGGAGTCTTTGTAGCGGCGGCTTCAACGGCTTGAGTTTGCACAGCAGCGGTGGCAGCCTGCTGTGCGGCGGCGTCATCCATCGGGGTGGCGTTGAGCCTGCCCTCCAGTTGGGCCTCAAGTCCTTCGTCGCTAAGTGTTTCGTCAGCCATTTCTTAAGCGTATGAGATGCGCTGGAGACGTGCAATCTCGCTGAATGGCTTTTTTGTGCATAACTGTAACCAAGTGTTGACAATGTAGAGCAATATCATTAAAGGGAGCGGGATATGATGGACAATACCGACGCCCCAGTTTCAGCCGTGGAGATAGCCAAGTTCATGGGGCGCAACAAATTCACCATTCTGAGATGGGCGGAAGCTGGGCTTATCCCATGCACGCGACTGAACGCCCGAGTGATCCTGTTCACACCGTCCCTTGTCAAAGCCGCCGTCAGCGCCCAAAGTCTCGGGCGGTGGAACGAACCCAAAAAAACATCATGAACGGCTTCCCCACCATCCCATCAAACCGCAAGCAGCGCCTTAGCCGGTCCCACCTTAAAGCAGCCCTTGAAGGCGCGAACGAGATCATCGAACTACTATCCGTGACCTGCCTGCGCACAACCATGGTCGCCGACGTGGCCCGGGGAGGTTGCAGCCTTGAGGCGGCAGCGAAACGCCTCAGCATGAGCGAGGACGACTTTCGACGCCTGCAAACCAACGTGGACAAGGAGGCGCGGCGGATGCTCGCCATGGTGCCTGCGGAGCCTGAAACGCCAACTGTGCCATGACCGTCCACGACCTGCCGCCGCTGGTCAATCCCGTGCTGTTCGTCGGCGGGCCGATGCATGGTGATGAATTAAGCATTTCCACGGAGAGGAATCAGGTGACAGCAAAGCCTGAGACATGGCCACATCCTCCCGGCCACAATCTCCCGGGCTTTGACTACACCCGCCGTCTCGCTCAAACTATCATCGGCTCCACGGTTACGATCTTCGTCCTGAAAGAACTCTCGAACGATGAGGTAAACATCCTGCTCATGACGAAGACGCGATATGCCGTGGCCTTCGGTGCTCAAATCCCGTCATGGGCGTGATTGAGCGCATTCCAGTCCCTCTGGTAGCTCTGCTGCATCAGCAACTCTTCGCGGTCCACATAGCGCGTGCCGTGGTGGCCAACGAGGAATAGCCCGATGGCTGGACCTGTCACCCAATCGTCGTGCTCCCCGGGCGCAGCTTCGGCCCTGCCCTTGGCATTGACGATGAAAACACCCATCTGCTTCAGAATGCCAGGGAATGAGCAGATCCAGCGCTTTTGAATCGTCTCCATCTGCATGTGGTCGAGCATCTGCCGGCGAGTGCCTTCGTTCGTCAGCCAGCCCCAGACTTCGCTTGTCTCCTTCTCGCCTGGAAGCGCTCCATCAGCGCCTACGCTGCCCTGCTTATACATGTTTCTGACGCCTGCGGATATGAGCCGTAGCGCAATGTCGTCCTTGTTGTTGATCTCCGGTGCCACCATGCAATCCCCGTAGTAGATCGAGAGTGCCACGACTCGGCGAATGAACTCAGTCGTCGGGCATCGGTCGCCTGAGCGGTCGTCAGGGTCGTTTGTGTCATCCATCTTGCAGGCTGCGACTATCTGCGCCTTGAAGTGAGTATTCGATTCCACATCGAAGTGGGCAGCCCTCATGACGCCATAGGCGTGAGTGTCACGCTTGGAGTCGTCGGAGCCCTTGGCCTGCTTTCCGACGCATGTATCGGCGAATATGAGGTATCTGCGGCCAGGCAACGGGCGCTCGATGATCATGAACGGTGCATTGGCCTTGCCGGTCTTCACCAGCGACACTGAACGGCGCTCGAAGTCTTTCACGTCGCCTTGCACTACCAAGTCGTAGTATTCGATCTGTGGCTCCAGGGAGGTTATCTGGTCACGCATCCATTGCAGACCATCTGGCTCGAAGTAATTCACGTCGCTGCCTGCGTAAAGGCACTCACGCACAACGGTCGGAAACTCGGTGAACATTTTTGATCCCTGCTCGGCTTTCTTGGCCTCATACCACGCCATGCGCGACGGCGGCAGCTTTACTCCGTCAGATAGTTCGATGGAGTCGAAATATTCCATCGTCGCGTCCTTCTTGGGCGTCTCGCCCGGGAGGTTGTAATCGGGATGGCCATACCACGGAATGAAATGCATCTTCCAGTCGAGCGGCGTGAGGCTCTCTCCGATGGTCTTGAGTGCAAGCTGGAAGATGGCACTGCACGCACCGAACATGCCGCCTCGCATCGTAGTTTCCACGTCGATGATGCCGCCAGGAAGCAGAGAGTTGAAGGTTCCCTGCTTGATTTCTTCGGCTTTGAGCGGGAATTTCACGCTCATAGGGCCGTATTCGCTGATGTGGAGGCGGAGGGGCGAACCACCCATGAACGACGTTCCGGCCTGCTGCTTGCTGCCGTTGGTCCATACCAGCTCACCAGCATTGGATGTCACCAGCGGGTTGCGCTCGTGCAGAGCCTTCCAGATTCCAGCTATGATCGGGTCGGGGTGCTCCGGTCCCTTGTCCCAAGCCAGTTTGGCGATCTTGAGTTTTGCATAGGCGTCATCCTCCTTGAAATCGACGTGTGCGGCGTGGACCGGCCTGTCTGGGTGCGCGAAAATGCACTCGTCGAGGTAGTCGAGCACGATGGCCGTGCTCATGCCGACCTTTCGCGACTTGGGGCAGAAATTACGGGAGTGTCGATCTCGGTAGTATTTATCCTGCTCTGGACGCACCCTGAACGGTTTGATGGCCGTCTTCTCGCCCTCGCCAGTGAGGATGAGATAGAGGTTGTTCATGCGCCATGCCTTGTTTGTGACCCACTTGGCGATTTCGGGTGCTCGGCTTTTGGGCTTGGTCTCGGCTTTGGCCATAAGCCTCACCTACGCACATCAATCTTCCGGTGCAAGGTTAGCCATCGGTAGATTGACTCGAACGATGTTGGATCAAGCACGCGCGCGGCAATAGCCCTGCGCACGGTCCACACGCTACATTTGCCAGCCTCCGCGAGTGCCAGGTGTCCGAACGCCCACAATCGAGGCTGTGCGCGTCTGGCGTGCGTCTGCGTTGGGAATAATCGGACCGTGAGCCGTTTGGTCATTCCGAGAAAATGCGCGGGTTGGATTTGCGGTCAAATCTCATGCGGTTTAGATATTGCAGTGTTCCCCGAATCAGAGCCGCCGTCATAGCAGCCACACGGCACTCGGGTTGGTGCGTGCTCATCGACCCATGACCAGAGCTTCCCCTGGTCGGTATCTTGCCTGT
>JAIOQF010000128.1 GCA_021413535.1 Verrucomicrobiota bacterium | reverse complement strand
CGACCAACTGCACGGCGTCCGTGTGAAACATCGCGCCGCGTTCGTGTGCGATTTTCGCGATCTCATCCATCGGTGCCATGACCCCTGTTTCATTGTTGGCCCACATCACGCTGACAAGTGCCGTCTGTCCGGACTTCGTCGCTTCGCGTAAATTATCCAGGCGCACGCGTCCACCGCTGTCGACATCGACTTCAGAGACGGGCCGGCCATATTCCATCCACCGACGAGCCGTCTCCAACACCGCGCTGTGTTCAGTTTTCACGGTGACAAAATGCCCGCGACGCAATTCCAGCGTGATCGCTGAACCGATGGCCGCGTTGTCCGACTCCGTGCCGCCGCTGGTAAAGATAATCTCGTCCGGCTCAGCATCGATCAACGCGGCAACCTGCTCGCGCGCTGTATCGAGCGCCTTCTTCACGAACCGTGCCGCAGCGTATGACGCCGATGGATTGGCGTAATGCTGCGTCAGAAACGGCAGCATCGCCTCCACAACACGGGGATCCACCGGCGTGGTCGCGCTGGCATCAAGGTAGATCATGCCAGAGCATCCATACTTCGAGGCCGCGGGTCAACGATCAAGATTCCTCTCCGCCGGCATCTTCAACTGGAGATCCTTTCTCGCCTGCTGGAATTTTGATCGACCGCACCAGCCGCGCCGCATAAAATCCGTCCCCGCCATTTTCGCCGGGCTGCAGATGAAGCTCTTCCTCGAGCTTCCACTCATCACCACGATCTGCCAGGAAGGCCTGCACCTGCTTTTCGTTCTCGGCAGGAAGAATGCTGCACGTCGCGTAGACCAGCTTGCCGCCCGGCTTCACCATGCGGGAATGACTTTGTAAAATATCGCGCTGCACAACACGCAGTCGATCCAGCTCCTCCAAGCTCAGCTTCCACTTGGTATCCGGGTTGCGCCGGAGCACGCCGAGCCCGCTGCACGGCACATCGAGCAACACCCGGTCTGCACTGACGGAAAGACGCTTGATCGATTTTGCATCCTCCACCAATCGGGCCTCAACAATGCCCGCTCCATTGCGTCGCGCGCGACGGCGCAGTTCCTCGAGTTTCCAGTTGTGAATGTCGAGCGCAATGATCCGTCCCTTGTTCTGCATGAGTGCCGCGATGTGCAGAGTCTTGCCGCCCGCACCGGCGCAGGCGTCGATCACCCGCATCCCCGGTGCCACTTGAAGAAAGGGCGCGATGCATTGTGACGATGCATCTTGCAGTTCAAACAGACCGTCTTTAAAAGCCGCCGTCGTGAACAGGCTCTTACGCTCCCGCAAACGCAGCGCATCAGGAATCCCGCGCACAGGTCCGGCCTCGATGGTATCGCGATGCAGGACTTCTTGAAGATCGCGCAATGAAATTCTCAGCGTGTTCACTCGCAAGTCCACCGGTGCCGCCTTGTTCAGAGCTTGCACCATATCCGGCCATGCCGCGCCGATCTCGCGCTGGCCCAACTTATAGAGCCAGTCCGGCAAAGCCGCCCGGACCGCCGGCGAAACATCAGCCTCCGTTTGCGCACGCACACTGGCCACACTAACCGCGCGGCATTCGGCGAAAGGCGCCCACTCACCTTCGCGGCTGACCCAATACGCGCCCCATACCTGCCAGAGCCGCATCTCGGTAATCGACTCCTTGTTGAGATATTCTTCATCAGGAAGCCCCGCCAGATGCCAGTGCCAGCGCCACCAGCGCACGTTGTCATAAACACTCTCGGCAAAGAGCCGCCGGTCGCGCGCGCCCCATTTTTTGTGCGCCTTGAAGGTGCGCTCGATGACCTTGTCCGCGTGATGTCCGCGGATGAACACATCAGCGAGCGCTACAATAACTTCAGCAATGACAATTCGGGGGAGTTTCAAGGACGATGTTCTTAGCATCATCGAGCCCACAATGCGAGCGGCATGTGCTGCTGCGGCGTCCGCATGGATTTCCGCTTTGCACCTGCGGCTTCCCCTCTAGATTGCGCGCCCTATGCTCGACATCCGCCTCATTCGCGACAATCCCGGCCTCATGAAAGAACGCCTCGCCACGCGCGGCGGAGAATTGCTGGCGGCGATGGTGGATGAAGTGCTCACCCTTGATGGACACCGCCGCACTGCGGAAACGGATTTGCAAAAACTGCAGGCTGATCGCAACCGCATCAGCAAGGAAATCGGCCTGGCAAAAAAACAGGGCCAGGACACCAGTGCCATCGAGGCTGAAGTGCGCGGCATTGGCGACCGCATCGAGCAAATCGGGCGCGACGCCGAGGCACTGGACGTCAAGCAACGAGACTTGCTCCTCTCCATCCCCAACCTGCCGCATGACGCCTGCCCGATCGGTGATAGCGCGGAGCAGAATCCCGAAGTGCGCGTCTGGAGCCAGAAACCTGCCTTTGATTTTCAACCGAAGGATCACGTCGCACTCGGTGCCCAGCACGGCTTGTTCGATTTCGAAGCCGGAGCCAAGATCAGCGGAAGCGCTTTCGTGGTCTATCGCGGGCAAGGTGCAAAATTGGAGCGGGCGCTGATTAATTTTCTGCTCGACCTGCACACGACGCATCACGGTTATACGGAGGTGTCGCCGCCCTTGCTGGTGAAATCCGAGTGCCTCGTGGGCACGACGCAACTTCCGAAATTTGGCGATCAAGTTTATCACTCTGCGGAGGACGACCTCTACCTCATTCCCACGGCGGAAGTCCCGGTCACGAACCTGCATCGCGAGGAGATTGTGAAACTGGAACAGCTTCCGATCCGTTATGCGGCCTACACGCCCTGCTTTCGGCGCGAGGCCGGCGCGGCGGGCCTTGGCACTCGTGGTTTGATCCGCATGCACCAATTCGACAAGGTGGAACTGGTCAAGATCACCACGCCGGAATCGAGCATGGACGAACTGGAAAAGCTCACCGCGGACGCGGAGAAGGTGCTGCAAATCCTCGGCCTGCACTACCGCGTCATCGAGCTCTGCACCGGCGACATCGGCTTTGGTTCGGCCAAGACCTATGACATCGAAGTCTGGGCGCCGGGACAAAACAGCTATCTTGAAGTTTCCTCCTGCTCGAATTTCGGCGACTATCAGGCCCGACGCATGAACTTGCGCTACAAGGATGAAAAAGGAAAAAACCGCTTCTGTCACACGCTCAACGGCTCGGGCACCGCGCTCGCGCGGCTCTACGTCGCGCTCCTCGAAACGTATCAGCGCGCCGACGGCAGCATCGAAATCCCCGCGGCGCTCATTCCGCATTTTGGAGGCGAAAGGATCGGGTGAAGGTGGAAGTCGGAAGTTGGAATGCGGAATGCGGAATGGGGAATTGTTGAAGGAGGCGGCGGCTTCACTGGCTGCGATTCGGACAAGGTTGACTAAACTCCACCCTGATAAACCCGCGCTGATCGCGGTCTCAGGTGGACGCGATTCGGTGGCACTGCTGCACTGGCTGGTTTCGGAAGGCTGGAAGAAACTGATCGTGCTCCATCTCAATCATGGGCTGCGGGGAAGAAGCTCCGACGCGGATGAAAAGTTCGTGCGGAAGCTCTCAGAAAAACTTGGTTCGCGTTGCGAGATCAAGAAGTTCGATGTCGCACGGCTTGCGAAAAAGAAAAAGTCCTCCATTGAAACCGCCGGTCGAGACGCGCGGCGTTTGTTTTTTGCAGCGATGGCGAAGAAGCATCGCTGCCAATTTCTTTTCACGGCCCATCACGCGGATGATCAGGCGGAGACGGTGCTGCATCGGTTGTGTCGCGGCGCTTCCCTGCGCGGAGCTTCAGGCATGCGTGGTGTCGCAGAGACCATCCCGGGCTTGATCACGGTGCGACCACTGCTGGAAGTGACGCGCGCGGAGATTGATGATTATATTTCCACGCATCGGCTTTCATTCCGCGAGGATGCCAGCAACGATTCTCCTGCCCACACCCGCAACCGCGTGCGGCATGAGGTGCTGCCGCTGATGAACGATGTCTTCCGGCGCGATGTGCGGCCTTTGCTGGTCCGGTTTGCGGAACTTGCAGAACGGGATGATGCCTGTCTCAATTCCCTCGCGCTGGATTTTTTCACGCGACACAAACTGGA
>JAIOQF010000127.1 GCA_021413535.1 Verrucomicrobiota bacterium | reverse complement strand
CGACATGGTGGTTAACAGCCACCCGCTCTACCGCTGAGCTACTCAGGAAACGAGCGCAGATGATAACGTCCCAATCCCTCTGCGCAAGGGAAAAACTCAATTGCACGAACTGCGCGAAAGTGGAGTCAGATCATAATCTTGACTGAAGGCAGCCTGATTCGCAGATCGCCATCACTTCGCCGCGTGCAGAAACTCCATCAGCCCGTTCAAAAACATCTCCACGGCAATCGCTGTCAGTAACAGGCCCATGAGCCGCTGCATCGCCTCCACGCCGCGTTCGCCCACCAGTTTTACGATTCGGTGCCCGACCAGCAGCACCCCTGCGGTCACACCCATGGCCAGCATCAGGGCGAGTCCGGCTTGCATGATGCTGAGGGAATCTTTGGTGCCCAGCAGGATCACTGTCCCCAGCGCCGAGGGCCCCGCGAGAAATGGCACGGCGATGGGCACGATGAAAGGCTCCCCCTGCGGCAATCCACCAAACACGCTCTCCGATGATTCAAACACCATCCGCAGCGCGATGAGGAACAGAATGATTCCACCTGCGATGCCCACGGAGCCTTGCGACAAGCCAAGTAGTTGGAGGAATTTTCCGCCCATTCCAAGAAAAAGCAGCAACAGCAGCAAGGCGAACGCGCATTCCCTGAGCAACACCCGTGATCTCCGAGCCGGGTCCACGTTGCGCATCAACGCCACCATGACTGGCACGTTCCCGATCGGATCGAGCACGAGCAGCAACAAGATGAAGGCGCTGAGCCAGGCGGGAGTGTGCATGGGTAAATAATCAGGGACTCAAGCGGCACCGCTGCCATTCAGCGCCGCGACGCTCGAAGTGAATCCGGTCATGCAGTCGGCTCGGCCGCCCCTGCCAGAATTCCATTTCTTCGGGCGCGAGCACATAGCCACCCCAGTTCGGCGGGAGAGGAACTTTGCCCTCTGGATATTGCGCCATCAGCTCTCGCTCGCGACTTTCCAGCCAAGCCCGATTCGGGATGCGCTCGCTCTGCTCACTGACCCAGGCTCCAATCTGACTGCCATAAGGTCGGCTTTGGAAATAGTCATCGGACTCCTTGCGGCTCAGCAGACTCACAGTGCCGCGCACGCAGACCTGGCGCTCCCGCTCTTTCCACAAGATCGTGAGCGCGGCTTTTGGATTGACGGCGAGTTCGCGCCCCTTGCGGCTCTGATGGTTCGTGAAGAAAGAAAAGCCTCGTGCATCAAATCCTTTCAGCAGCACGGTGCGCGAAGATGGCTGGCCGTCCGCTGACACGGTCGCAAGTGTCATGGCATTCGGTTCCACCACGCCAGCGGCGATGGCATCATCCAGCCACAGCTTGAACAGCACGAATGGATCCTCCGGAAGCGTTTCCTCGTCCAGTCCGCC
Source organism: Verrucomicrobiota bacterium (assembly GCA_021413535.1). Taxonomy (GTDB): domain Bacteria; phylum Verrucomicrobiota; class Verrucomicrobiia; order Verrucomicrobiales; family Verrucomicrobiaceae; genus VFKE01. The sequence goes on along the minus strand of JAIOQF010000127.1, from coordinate 3,189 downwards.
CTTTTCGTAATTCAGCCGCAGGTCCGCGAGATTCGGTTTGCCAGATGGCGGGGTTGATGGATAGAAGACGGACATCCGTATTATTTATCACATGAGCAAAGCTATTGCAGGTGTTCTTTCCAGTCTTGACCGGGTGCTGCTGAACTCGGAAACGATCCAGCGTCGGGTGGCGGACATGGCTCGCGAGATCGAACGTGATTTCGCCGGTGGAGAGCTGAGCGTGGTGACACTGATGGATGGTGCGCTGTTTTTCGTGGCGGATCTGCTGCGTTCCATTGATCTGCCGGTGCGACTGCACACGCTGACGGTCAGCAGTTATCACGGCGGAACGAATTCCACCGGCCGCGTGCAGATGGCGCAGACGCTGCCCTTTGATCTCACGACCCGCCGCGTGCTGCTGATCGATGACATTCTCGACACCGGATTGACTCTGGCCACGGTGCGCGAGCGCATCTTGGAAGAGTGCAAACCGGACACGCTGCGAGTGGCGGTGCTCTTAAGCAAACGACGCCAGCGAGAGCGGGAAGTGCCGGTGGATTATGCGGGCTTCGAGATTGATGATGAATTCGTGGTCGGCTACGGCATGGACTATCAAGGCCATTACCGCAATTTACCCTGCATCGGCATTCTCAATCCGAGTCGTCTGCCTCAGTCATGATTGTGCGCTTGCTATTCTTCTCCGTGCTGCGCGATGTCACTGGCACTGGTGAATTTGATTTGGAAACAAAACCAGACGCACGCGTGAGTGACATTCTCGAGCAATTGTTTTTGCGATGGCCTAAGCTGAAGGACTGGGATGCCAGCCTGCTGGTTGCGGTCGATCAGACTTATGTGAAACGCGATGCCTGTCTGCAAGCGGGAGCGGAGGTGGCCATCATGCCGCCCGTGCAGGGGGGGTGACTGTAAGAATGCGGAATGTGGAATTCGGAATGCTGAATAAAATATCCTCTATCCTTCATAATTTGGATGCTTTCCCCCTGTCCATTTATTCCGCCGCAGGAGCGTGTGTTCACCCACGATGATATTCACGCGCTGGGTGCGGATCGAAGCAGGTTATTCTACGATACTGCGCTGAATTATGCGCAGTCGCTCTGGCTGGCGGGTTTTCCCGCCAAGGCGTTGCTGCTGATCAATCGCGCGCTCTCCTGCAATCTTTCCGATGTCCGCCTAAACGGTGATGCGAAACCCTACCATGCCGTGGCGTGGATATTGCAATGCCGACCGGATGGTCGATTCATCGGCAACCCACGCCGGCACTTTCAGCATCTGGCCACGCGCATGGTGGAACCGCATAAGGAACTCCGCACCTGGCGCGCATGGGCTTGCTGGTATCTGGCCAAGCAACTCCTCAGCGAGACAGAATTCATGCCAGATCTCAAACAAGTGCGAAAGGAACTTCTGATCAAGCCGCGCCGTGCCGACATCTCGCAGCATCTCACGCGCCTCAGCCCCGCTGATGATCGTGAGGCCTGGGAGTCGGCACTATCATGGGCTATCACGCATCCTGTTCTGCCAGCGGGAAAAATCAGCGTGGTGCCGATTGGTGTGGCTGACGTCGGAGAAATATCCCGACTAGCTCATGTGATCTGGCCCGAGGTTTATCCATCCATCATCAGTGTGGCTCAAATTGATTATATGTTGGGCAAGAGTTACTCGGTCAAGGTTCTGGAAGAAGATATCACGACACGCAGTGTGCATTACGCACTTATCCGCGAAGGATCTGAAAACATCGGCTATGTCGCATGGGAAGCACTCACCACCACGGATACTGCGTTTCTCCATAAACTTTATCTGCTGCCGCAACGCCATGGCCAAGGGATCGGCGCGCAAGCCTTGCAATGGGTGGAAGATGCCGCCCGCGAACGGGGGCTATCCCGCATCACTCTGCGCGTGAACCGGCTGAACTCACGGGCGATCCGCGCTTATGTGCGTGCCGGATTTCATTTTGCATCTGAAGTATGCACCGAAATCGGCGATGGCTTTGTCATGGATGACTACATCATGACCAAGCCGCTCACTTCTGCGTGAGGCGGTTCATCAGGTAGGCGAGTTTCTCCGAAGTCATGCTCACCAATTCTGAACTGGGATGACCATCGGTGGTTGCCCAATGACGCTGGAGAACCTCGAGCACGGTCCCGAGTTTTGAGATGGTGTCACTGGCGCGCGTGGCTTCTTCAAGCTTGTCGTAGCGCGCTTTAAGACTGTTGAGCAGCGGCACGGAACCGATGCAGAGAGTCTTGTTCACGATCTCCTCGTCATTCGTGACAATGGCAGTCGTGATTTCAAAAAGCCGCATCCACATGCCGAGTTCGACCAATGATGCGAGATCCTCATCACGCTGGTCATTGAGCAGGCTCTCGATCAGCGCCTGTGATTCGGACACAAGCTGGCGAACTGCGGGCCAGTCCTCCCGCTCAGCTGCCTTCGCTGCGGAGAGAAATCCGGGCGTCGCCTTTTCACCCATTCCCAGCACGCGGCAATAGTTGATCAGGTCTTGATTCGTATTTTTGAACTGCTGACTGTCGCCCGCTTTTTGCGCGAGATACGAATCACCGATCAAGGCACCCAGCATAAATGCGACGCGCAGCCGATCAGAAGGAGTTGCCGGTGGAGCCTCGCGATAGAGCTGCCGCCAGCGCGCCTTGGCTTGCTTGCCGACATTGTCGAGGAAATCTCCGGGTGTCAGTGCGGGACTGGGCCCGGATGGGGGCGGTGCTTCCTGAGCGTTCATCTGAACTCCGCCCAGCGCCAGCGCGAAGACAGCCGCGTAAAAAAGTGCGCGCATCACTCGACGGTTACGCTTTTGGCGAGGTTGCGCGGCTTGTCCACATCGCAGCCGCGTTCCACGGCTAGATGATAAGCCAGCAATTGTAGCGGAATCACGGTGAGCAGGGGACTGAGAATGGACGGGCACGATGGTATGTAGATGACATCATCGGCAATTCGTTCAAGTTTTGTCTGCCCCTCGGTCGTAACAGCGATCACCGGCCCCTTCCGCGCCTTCACTTCCTCGATGTTGCTGACGTTCTTGTCGAACACCGCATCGTCCGGCGCGATGAAGACGCTCGGCAGTTCGGGTTTCACCAGAGCAATGATGCCGTGCTTCAGCTCAGCGCTCGGATGTCCGCTGGCGTAGATGTAACTGATCTCCTTCATCTTGAGCGCGCCTTCCATCGCCACAGGATAATT
>JAIOQF010000126.1 GCA_021413535.1 Verrucomicrobiota bacterium | reverse complement strand
ATCAAATCAAGAAGCTGATGGATCCGAAACGCGATCAATATGAAACTGCTGCATCGCCTAAGAAAAAAGCTCCGGTCGAAGACGACGGTTTTACGCCCCCAGGAGCAGACAGCAAAGCTGAAGCAGTTACTGGCGACGCAATTCGCCCGCAACTCCCGGATGAAGCAGTGGAATACTTCATGCCCGCCAAAGGCGGCCGAGTGAACTACCGGCCTGCGCTGCTGCGTTCAGCCACGGTGCTTTATCTTGACGAAAAAAAGAAGATCAACAGCCGCGCGACAGTGACAGTGGCCAATGTCATCGACAGCGCCAACGCCAAGGTAGATTGGGATGAATTCGTCGATGTTCCGCGCGACATCGATTTGAGCAAGCTGGACAAGGAGCCCGCTGATGGCGCGAGCTTCAGCGAGCTGCCCGCTGCCGCGCTTAAGGCCGCGACTTACACGAAGATCGCGAAGGATTTCCCGGACTGGGTTTACGCCAACGTGCAGGCGGAAGTGTTTTGCGCTTCGCTACTCGATACCTATTCCAATGTCGGCGAGAGTCAGGGTGATTTCCGGGCCCGCGTCACCCAGACAGCGCGCGAACTGCGCGATAAGGCGTTGGAGGATCTTCGCACCAAGCTCGGCAAGCAGGCGAAGTCGATCATGGATGATCTGCAGAGGGCGAACGCCAAGCTGCAGGCGCAGAAGGCTGCGTCTTCGAGCGCGACACTTTCCACCGTTGCACAGGTTGGTGTTGGTCTGTTGGGCGCGTTCTTTGGTCGAAAAAGCAGCATGGTGACGGCGACGGCCATCAACAAGGCCGGCAGTGCTTACAAGGATTCGCAGCAGGCGAATGTCACGGCGGGACAGGTTGAGGATTTGAAGAATCAGCTCAAGGCTCTTGATGCGCAGCTGGACGAAGAATCGAAGAAGATCGACGAACAATACAATCCTGGGAACATCACCCTGGAATCGATCAAGCTGCAGCCGCAGAAAAAGAATATCACCGCTGGAGCGGTTGGCATCCTTTGGATTCCACAATAACTTAACCAATCCCCATTCTTATGTCCAACACCATCATTGTCACCACCACCAACGAAATCTCAGGTGCCAAGATCACCGCCTATCTTGGTGTTGTCCGCGGACTCGTGGTTCGCACACCGAATATTGGAGCGTCCATTCTCGGCGGTTTGAAGTCGCTTCTCGGCGGAAATATCAGCCAGTTTTCAACGGTTTGCGAAGCCGCGCGACAGCATGCATTTGATCTGATGGTTGAACATGCGCAGCAGGCCGGGGCGGATGCTATCATCGGTATGCGCTACGACGCCACCGAGTTTGCCCAGGGCGCGACGGAAGTGCTGGCTTATGGCACGGCGGTGAAACTGGGGCAGTAAAGCTTTACTCAATCCGCTTGAGACGTCCCAATCGGTAAACTCCGCCCAGCAGGTTCATGTTGTCGCGCTCGGCGGTGATGGCATCTAGATAGATGATCTTGGGGGCTTCTTCGAATTCGATTTTGTTGATGCCGTTCTGCGATTCCTTGAATGCTTTTTCGAGGTCAGTGAGGTCGTTGATGGGTTTGCCATTAACCTGCGTGAGAATCAGGCCGCCGAGTCTTTCATAGCCTTGTGTGCTGCGGGTGGGCAGTGCGGCGGAGAGAATGACCACTTTGCGGCGGCCTTGTTTCTCGTATTCGTCGGTATGTACGTTCAGGCGACCGAACTGCGCATCTTTGTAGTCGCCGCGGGCGTCGACTACATGGCCATTCACTTCGAGGATGATGTCGCCGACTTTGACGCCGACGCTTTCCGCTGAGCCGCCCTTGCTGACGGCGCTGACGTAAACGCCTTGCTGGTCTTTCGTCATGCCGAGGTATTCTTTGAACTGCTCATCAAGCGTGGTCTGATATTCGACGCCGAGGCTGGGGAAGCCCTGGTAGTTTCCATCGGCGACGTCCTTGAGGAAATGTTTGATGATGGGGCCAGGCAGCACCAGCGCGGTTTGGTTTTTTGAGTCATAGCTCAGGAGCAGTCCGGCGAGCTTGCCGCCCTTGATGACGGGCAGGGTGAAGCTGTTGGCCTCGGAACGGATGATGCCGTTGGCTTCGTAGACGAGGAACATGCTGGTCTCGAGAAAATAGCGGCTGACGAGAATTTTGTTGATCGTGACGGGCGAGCGGATGAGTTCACCGACGCGGTCCAGCTGCCAGGCTTGAAGTTCGTCGCCAATCTTGGCGTTTTCGTCGATGGTCATCGGCTTGAGACCGGTGAAGAATTCGCCGGGAGTTTCGGTGGGCTCGAGCAACGCGAGGTTGGCGTCGTAGTCTACGGCCTTCACTTTGGCGGGCAGTTTACGGCCGCTCTCGGCCTGTTCGAGCTCGATGTAGATCGCGTCGGCGATGAGTTGCGCGGTTACGAGGATCTGATTTTTATCGAGGAGCACGCCGAGTCCCCGACGGGAGCTGGGGGAGGTTTTCTGCCAGGGAATGCGCTGGTTCCAAGCTTGCTGGGTGACGTTGACCTTGAGCAGCGCGGAGTGAAGCGTCGCGCCATCAGGGGTCGCCGCCGGTTTCTTTTGAGCAAACAACGCGCCCGTTAGCAGGGCGAACGTGGTGGAGACAATGAGGAGGTTCTTCATGGAATCGATAAGGTTGGCTGGCTGAGAGTCTTTGGTCAGTCGTCGCCGAGGTAAGAGTCTTCTTTGACCTGGTAGTTCTGCATGATGTGCGGATGCGCAGCATCAGCGAACTCACGCTTCAGAACCAGCGGGCGGTTCTTCTCGAGCAGCTTGATGACGACGAACTTTCCATCGCCTTCTTTTTTCTTGAGCGCTTCGGCCACATCCTTGAGCGTTTTGATCTTCACGCCGTTGACTTCGTCCACGATGCTGTGCTGGAATCCCTGGAGGTAGCTGTTGACCTCGTCAGGCAAAATGGCGGTTAGCACCACCACTTCGGGCCGTTCCTTGTAGAGTTCTTTGGCCAGATAGTTGTCGAAGACATAGCTCACCAGAGGATCGCGAATGCTGTGAGCCTCCATCAGGCTGCGATCCATCGGCTGGAAGAGCAGACCGGCATAGAGAATGTAGCGCGGGCGCTGATTGTATTGTTCGCCCATGGTGAGATAGGGGAGGAAGCGCTTGAGCGTGATCTCGACGCTTTCTTTTTTGCCATCGCGCAGAATGTCCAGCTTCACTTTGTCGCCGACAAACTTGCGCTCCACGACTTCGTTCATGTTCACCATCTCGCCGTGGTATTTGATGAAGCCGTTGTTGTAGACGTCCTGGCCGTCGATGCTGAGAATCACGTCACCAATCTTGAGCACGTCACCGGCGGCGCCGGCGCTTTCCACGTTGCTGACGAAGACGCCGATGCCATTGTCCTCCATCGAAAGTGCTTTGAGTTGAGCGGGATTTTCAATGGGGAAATCGCCCACCGCGATGTCCATGTAGTGATCGTATTGCCCGTCCTTGATGTCGTCGAGGAAGCGCTGGATAACTGGCACCGGGATGATGTAACCGACGTTCTGCGCCTGGGCTCCGCTATAACCCTGGAAGGCGATTCCGACGACTTTGCCATCTTGTAAGACGGGGCCGCCGGAGTTGCCGGGATTGATCGCTGCATCCACCTGGATGGCGAGGTGCTGGTCGATGCCGCTGTGCGAGTAACTTTGGAAGTCGATGCGCGAGACCACGCCGCGCGTGACGCTGACGCGCTCGCCGCCGATGGGATAACCCACGGCAATGACTTCGGTGTTGAGCTGTGGAATGCCGTCGAGCACCAGCTGCTGGAGGTTTTCAAAGGGCTTGGGATTCTCGGCTTCGATGATGGCCAGATCGCAGTCATGGGCGATGAACTTCACATGCGCCTCGTAGGGCTGGGTATCGTCCATCAGGCGGATGACGAGCTTGGTGCTGTTGCTGACGACGTGGGCGTTGGTGATGAACTGGTTTTTTCCCACGAGCCAGCCGGTGCCTGATCCCGAGGCGGGCCGGCCGGAAAGCCAGGGCGTGCGGTAGTCAGGAAAGAGGAAGGAAGCCTCGATGCGCACGATGCTTTTCCAGAGTTCCGGTTTTACGCTGGTAGTTTGCGAGGTGGCCGGCACAGCAGGGAGCGGCGCGGAGGCCTCGGCGGTCGTTTGTGATGAGACGGGCCGCAGCAGGGCGGAGAGAAGGACAAGTGCGGGAACGAGGCTCTTTTTCATAAGGGAAAACGCGGGCAATGAATCGCCCCGCTGCGGAAAGACGCAAGTGAATCTGGTGGGGGCAATTGACAGGAGCGCGGACTTTAGTCCTCACTCAACGGGAATGACCAGCGGACTTAAGTCCGCGCTCCAGCCGGGTCGCTACACATTGAACCGCCACTCGACCACGTCACCGTCCTTCATGAGGTATTCTTTGCCTTCGATGCGGAGCTTGCCTTTCTCGCGGCATTTGGCGTAGGATCCGAGTTCGACAAGATCCTGATAGGGGACGATTTCCCCCGCGATGAAGCCGCGCTCGAAGTCGCCGTGGATGACGCCAGCGGCTTGCGGGGCCTTGCAGCCCTTGGTGATGGTCCAAGCGCGGGTTTCCTTCTCGCCAGTGGTGAGATAGGTCTGCAAGCCCAGCAGGTCGTAGACGCTCTTGATGAGACGAGTGACGCCGCTGTCTGAGACGCCGATATCGGCGAGGTATTGCGTCGCCTCTTCGGGCGCGAGGTCGATGAGCTGGCTCTCGATTTCCGCGCTGATGACGACGGCGCTGGCGCTGTGCGCGTGCTTGACGTATTCCCGCACTTTGCTGACGAAGGGATGTTTGTCCGGCTCGTTGCTGGCGGTGGCCAAATCGTCTTCGGAGACGTTGCAGGCGAAGATGCATGGTTTGCTGCTGAGCAGGAAGAAACTCTTAAGGAGCTTGAGTTCATCTTCGTGACCTTGGAGATCGAGCGTCACCGCTGGTTTCCCGGCATCGAGGTGCGGGATCAGCTTGTCGCACAAGGCCACCTCGGCCAGCGCTTCCTTCAGTCCGCGTCGGGCGTCTTTGTCGAGCCGCTGCTTGCGTTTGTTCACGGAGTCCATGTCCGCGATGATGAGCTCGGTGTTGATGACTTCGATGTCGCGCACCGGATCGATGCTGCCGCTGACATGGGTGATGTCGCCGTTCTCGAAACAGCGCACCACATGGACGATGGCGTCCACCTCGCGGATGTGGCTAAGGAATTTGTTGCCCAGTCCTTCGCCTTGGCTGGCGCCTTTCACGAGGCCGGCGATGTCGACGAACTCGATGGCCGCGTGGATCAGCTTGCTGGAGCCGCTGATTTTGCTGAGAACTTCGAGCCGTTCATCGGGCACGGTGACGACGCCAACGTTGGGGTCGATGGTGCAGAAGGGATAATTGGCCGCCTCCGCCTTCCGGGTGCGGGTGACCGCATTGAAGAGGGTGGACTTGCCGACGTTGGGGAGACCGACGATGCCTGCGCGTAACATGGGGTGGTGACTCTAACGAGAAGTATGGCGTGCGCGAGAGAATTTGTTTGTAGTCCCACCTTCAGGCGGAGATGTTTACTGGAGATTTTTCTTTGGATTCCGCCTGAAGGCGGGACTACGAACGGCGTTATGAAACTCAGCCAACTCATCACTTACACCAACGACCTTTTGCAAATTGCGGCGGTGCCGGACTACCCGAATGCGGTGAACGGTCTGCAATTGGAGAATCATCGTGGCGAAGTGACCAAGATCGCCGCCGCCGTGGATTCGCATTTGCCGGTGGTAAAACAGGCGGTGGCACGCGGTTGTGATCTGCTTTTGGTGCATCACGGATTGTTCTGGAGCGGTGCTCAACCTTTAACCGGCGCGACGTTTGAAAAAATCAAGTCGGCGGCTGATCACAACTTGGCGATCTACAGCGCGCATCTCCCGCTAGACGGACATGCGGAATTCGGCAACAGCGTCCTGCTGGCCCGGGCGCTGGGCTTGGAGGAAACAGAGCCGTTCTTTGAATTTAAAGGCTACAACATCGGCGTGCGCGCCAAGGTGCAGATGACACGGCGCGAAGTGGCGCGTCGCTTGGAAGCGGTGCTCGGCACCAAGCCGCTAATATGCGCTGGCGGACCGGACAAGGTGCGGCACATCGGCATTGTCACCGGTGGTGCAGGATCGGAGGTCGCCGCCATGAAGGCGCTGGGCATTGATACTTTCATCACGGGCGAGGGCCCGCATTGGAGCTATACGCTGGCGGAAGAATTGGGCGTGAACATTTTCTACGGCGGTCACTACGCCACGGAAACCTTCGGCGTGAAAGCGCTGGCGGCACATCTGTCTGAGAAGTTCGGAGTGCCGTGGGAGTTCATTGATCATCCGACGGGGTTGTGACGGATCCTGTTACCTTCCGTTGTTCATACATGACAAACATGTATCATGGCGCGGCAGCCGGGCACGCGCTCGCAGGCCTCTTCCGTTCATCACTCGCAGACAACCATTTTTTAAATCGCCCGGCTCACTTATGAAGTTTCTCCTGAAGTTGCGTTCGCTGTTCTCGAATCCCATCGTGTCCAACATGGTTCTGCTGCTGGTGGTATACACCGGGATCCGCGGCGTCTTCCTGTCTTTTCATTACGCGGAATATTCCGCAGACTCCTGGGGTGCCTTGTGCTGGGCCTTTTTCACGGGCCTTCGTTTTGATTTGGCGGCCATCGCGTTTTCGAATATTCCATATCTGACGCTGACCCTGTTGCCGGAGAAAATCACGGAGCGGCGAATGTTTCAGGGTTTTCTCAAGACGGTTTTTCTTGTCTGCAACATCGTCATTTTGAGCTTCATGATCGCGGATATTCGATACTATCAGTTCACCGGTTCCCGCATCACGGCCGACGTGTTTCTCCTGAAGTCCGAAGCAGCAACGCAAAGCACGCAGTTGCTTCTGAATTATTGGTATCTGCTGCTGATTTTCGTTCCGACAGTTTATATTCTGAATCGGTTTTACCGAAAGCTTCCTTCATTCAATGATTGTCCCTGGTCATTGTCGAAGTTCGCGCTGTCCAGATTAGGGATGGTGGCGCTGACCGTGGTTGCAGCGCGCGGAGGAGTGCAGCTCAAGCCGCTTAAACCGCTTCATGCATTTGCCGGGGGCGATCAGGAGCTGGGAATTTTATCGCTCAATTCAGGGTTTACGCTGATACGCAGTCATTTCGACAATGGTCTCAGCCCCGCGCATGATTTTGCAACGGAGGAGGAGGTCGAAAAGATCCTGGCTCAAAAAAAACTTCCCGAGATTCAAGATTCGAAAAAGCAAAATGTGGTCATCTTCATTATCGAAAGTTATGCGTCGGAATTTTTCGGAGCTGCCAATAATGGAAAGGGCTATACGCCGTTCCTTGATACACTGACGGAGAAGGGTTTGTTCTTTAAGAACAATTTCGCCAATGGCCGTCGTTCCATCGAAGGCCTGCCCAGCGTGCTGTTCGGTGTTCCGTCCCTGATGCCCACGCCGATCGCGCAGTCTAATTTTCAAACCAATCGCTGGGTGGGACTGGGTCAGCTTTTGGGCGCTGAAGGATATCACACCAGTTTCTTTCACGGTGCTAAATCCGGCACCATGTATTTCGATGCCATATCCCGCAGCGCAGGGATGAATGATTATATCACCATGGAAAAATACCCCGAGGCCAAGCGGGATTTCGATGGTTCCTGGGGAATTTACGACGAACCCTTTTTGCAATTCATGGCGGGCAATCTGGCGAAACAAGCCGAGCCCTTCTTTTCAGTGGTCTTCACGCTTTCGAGTCACCAGCCTTATCGCGTGCCTGATCAGCATAAGGACCGGTTTCCGCCCGGTGAATTGAAAATCCATCAGTCGATTCAATACGTGGATTATTCG
>JAIOQF010000125.1 GCA_021413535.1 Verrucomicrobiota bacterium | reverse complement strand
AGCTCAGTATTTCTCTCGAAAACTGCCGCGCGTATTTCTTCAAGACTCTCAGCGCGGCCCGTTGGGCAAATCAAGGACAGCTCTTTATCGCCGAGACCGTGAATGACGAGGCCCTAGTCGACACCCTCCGCGCCTTGGGTCACGAATACGGCATCGGAGTCACCAGCTTCGGGCTGGAGAATTCCCTGCTTGATGAACTCCCCACGCCCGATGAAATCCGCCGCGTGTCCGCCGCCGAATTCGAATCCCTCCAGTCCAGTCTCAAAATTCAACGCATCGCCTCCAGCACTCATCGACCGCAGATCGACTGGCAGCATCTCTCGGTCTTGCGCAAAAAACACGAAGGCCTCGCCTCCATGCTCTCCTGGCTCAGCGAGTGCCTGGAGAATCGGCAGCCCGTCGCCGCGCACTAAGGTTGCTTAGCTGACATCGGAATTATCTCGTTAGTTCCCAACACAAAGCAGCAGATGGTGTTTCACTCCGCTTTATGCTTTTGCGTTATTCTTCTAGTCGCACTGCAAAATCTGAATGCCGAGCCCCGCAACATTTCCGGCATCTATCCCAGTCTGGCCACTTTTAACGATGAAGGCGAGTGCGGCACTGGCGCGGTCGTGCCGTGGGCCGATCGTTTGTGGGTCATCACCTACGGGCCCCACAAGCCCTTCGGATCTTCGGACAAGCTCTACGAAATCACACCGGATTTGATGCAGATCATCCGTCCAGAGAGCGTGGGCGGCACTCCCGCCAATCGGATGATTCATCGCGAATCGCAGCAACTCATCATCGGCCCCTACGTCATCGATGCGCAGCGCAAGGTCCGGGTCATCCCGCCGCAACTCATGCCCGGACGGCTCACGGGCAATGCGCGGCATCTGACAGATCCCGCGCACAAAATCTACTTCGCCACGATGGAAGAAGGTTTGTATGAGGTCGATGTCAACTCGCTCGAAGTCACCGGATTGATCAAGGATGGCAACCAACCCAAGCCGAACTACTCAAAAGAATTACATCCCGCTACGGTCGCATCCAACCTGTCTGGCTATCATGGCAAAGGACTCTACTCCGGGCAAGGTCGCGTCATCTATGCGAACAACGGCGAGGACAAGGACAGGCGCGCGTTGAACAATCCCGCCACGCCCAGCGGTGCCCTCGCCGAGTGGCATCAGCCCGGCGATGACTGGACTCTCATCCGCCGCAACCAGTTTACTGACGTCACCGGCCCCGGCGGAATCCATGGCAACGAACATCCTGCTACCGATCCCATCTGGAGCATCGGCTGGGATCATCGATCACTGATTCTCATGTGCCTCGAACATGGAAAGTGGAACGCTTACCGTCTCCCCAAAGGATCGCACTGTTACGGACTTCTGCCGCTGGAACGAGCACCTTGTGCTCGGCTGCGACGACACAGCGAAAAGCGAGTTCCTTAACAAGGACAAGCTCAAGGGTAATCTCGCCGCACCGGGACAGTCGCAGTCCAATCTCTGGTTCATCAAGGCCGCTCAACTCGATGACTTCGGCCCCGCCCTCGGCCGCGGTGCCGTGTGGCTCAACGACGAGGTCAAAGCGAACACACCCAGCGATCCATTTCTGTTCAACGGTTTTGCGCATCGTGCCGTTCATCTGAATCATCATGAAGATCACGAGGTAACCTTCGTCTTCGAGATTGATCGACTGGGCACAGGCTCGTGGGACAAGCTCTTGGAAATCACCCTCCCGCCGCTTGGCAATACGTGGCTAGAATTCAAGCCTGAGGAACAAGGCGCATGGATTCGGATCAAGTCTGGCAGCAATCTCTCCAGCGCGACCGCCTTCTTCCACTTTCGCGCCGCCGACCCGCGCGACACGCAGCCCGCGACGATCTTTAACGGCCTCGCGCGGCAAGAGACCAAGTCCACGAGCAGTGGCTTACTGCTGACGCGAGGAGCCGGACTGAAGACACTGCGATTTGCTGCCACGGATCCCTCCGGCCAAGAAGCCTGCTACGATCTCGACGGCGACCTCAACCTGAAGCACACGGACGACGCGAAGGGCCTTGCCCAGACGAAGGAGCAGGCCGCGATCCCGCAAAACGTGATCAGCGAGGATGCGGCCTCGATCATTTATGTGGATGAGAAGAATAACCGGTGGCGTCTCCCCACAAATGGCGCTGCATCCCAAGGCCGTGTCTGCCGCGAGGTGTGCACCGAGCGCAATCTGCTCAACGCCGGCGGCACCTTCTATGAACTGCCCGCGCAGAACGCAGGCGGCTTCATCAAAATACGGCCTATCGCGACACACAACCTCCGCATTCACGACTACGCCAGCTACCGCGGCCTCCTTGTGATGAGCGGGATCACTGACGACGCGCCCGCCGGAGAACACATCATCCGCAGCGATGACGGCAAGGTCGCACTCTGGGCCGGTGCCGTTGACGATCTTTGGAAACTTGGCAAACCTCGTGGCAGCAGTGGCCCTTGGAAAAACTCCGCCGTTAAGTCAGGCGCGCCGAGCGATGCCTATCTGATGACCGGATTCGACAAAAAGAGTGTCACCCTCTCGCATCAGCACAAAAACATCGTCCACTTTCGCCTCGAGGCGGATTTCACCGGGACCGGTGGGTGGTCGCCAGTTCAGACGCTCGCCGTGAACCCCGGTGAACCTCTGGAGCACAAATTCAGCGAAGCCTTTTCCGCCTACTGGATCCGGCTGATCGTAGATCAAGACACCACCGCAACTGCGACTTTCACTTACGAGTGACTCAGCTTCTCCGCCAGCTTGCGCACCCCACCGCGTCGCAGCACTGCGATACCGGCATCGAACATAATCTTGCCAACTTCACCACGTGAGGCCTTCACACCGCGCAAACGTTCCGGCCAATCCGCTTTTTCGATCAGATCCAGCGTGCGCAGACCAATCAAAAGCGGCAACGCCGTAGCATAGCGCAGGCGCTTCAGTTCAACGGAATCCACATAGTCGATCCCACACTGAAGATGTTCGCGGCAGATTCGTTGCCATTTCATGATTACCGGCGCCAGCAAGGCCGCATCATCGCGCACCGATTCCATCTCCAACCCCTGAGCGGAAATTTCTTCCTGCGGGAAGTAGCATCGCCCCATTGAAAAATCTTTTCCGATATCACGCAGGATATTGACCAGTTGCAGTCCCTGTCCGTAACGCCGACCGAGTTCCATCATTTTCTCCAGCGAGATATTTTTGGAATAAGCAGCGGGTTCTTCCTCAGCACACAACTTCGTCCAAAACTCACCGACACAGCCGGCAACCAGCCAGGTGTATTCGTCCAGTTCCGCCGCCGTGCCCAAGGTGCGAAGCCTGCCGTCGACCGGAAAGCGCTCGATGTCGAGTCGTTGTCCGCGCACAATCGGCGAGAGCACACCGCGGATGTTCGTGATCTGACGCGGCGACAGTTTGTAAAATGCATCGAACAGCTCCGGCAACCGGCGCATGAGCTCCGCCTCGTCGGCATCGGTCTGTCCCGCGGCGAAGTCGCGCTGCATCACGCTCCAAAATGCCTTCTCACGATTCTCATCCCGCTCATTAATCTGCACCAGCTGACCCAAGTCTCGCAGACTGATCAATCGCACATCATCCGCTACCGACGCGGTATCTGCGATGGTATCAGCCGCGCGCGCCAGCAGATAGGCAATCGATAACGGCTCGCGCAATCCCCCCGGCAGTGCCTTGAGCGTCAGATAAAACGAGCGGGAAACGCCCGCAAGCAGCTTGCCGCCCAGTTCATGCTCCTCCATCATGCGGCTCCATTAATTCATCATTCAGCATTCATCATCCAAAATTTGATCCGCCACCTCTACATTCATATTCCCTTCTGCCACCGGATTTGTCCCTACTGCAGCTTCCACAAGCACACTCCCGGCGGAACCGACATGACCGGGTTCGTCCGCGCGCTGCTGACGGAACTGGTCATTCATCAGCGCACCATCGACATCCAACCTCACACCATCTTCTTCGGCGGCGGCACACCAACGATGCTGAGTGAAACTCATCTCGACAATCTGCTCGGCGGACTGCGATCGACGCTCGACCTTTCGCAACTGAAAGAATTTTGTCTTGAATCCAATCCGCGCACCATCGGTCCGGCCAAGGCGGCTCTCCTTCACTCGCATGACGTCAACCGAGTCAGCCTCGGTGTTCAGTCCTGGGATGAATCCGTGCTGCGCCTGCTCGGACGCGATCATACTCCAGCCGAAGCGGAAGAAACCTTTCACGAACTCCGCGATGCGGGCATTCCCAGCGTGAACCTCGATCTCATATTCTCCATCCCTGGGCAAACGCCTGCAATCTGGCTCGCCAGCCTGGAGAAAACACTTTCTCTCAAGCCGGATCACATTTCCGCCTACAACTTGACGTATGAAGAAGATACGGAGTTTCTCGGAAAATTGCAGCGCCAGGAACTTGATGAGAATCCGGAGCGCGATGCCGACCAGTTCTTTGCCGCGCGCGATCTTCTTACCGCCGGTGGATTCGAACACTACGAAGTTTCCAACTACGCCCGGCCCGGTCATCGCAGCCTTCACAATGAAGCCTACTGGCGGGGCGCGGACTACCTCGGCCTCGGTCCCTCGGCTTTTTCAACCATCGGACGACATCGCTGGAAGAACATCGCCGATACCCCGGCGTGGCTCGCCAGCCTTGAAGCTGGTCGCATTCCGATTGTAGAATCCGAAGAACTCGACGATGCCAGTTGGCTGACTGAACGCGTCGCGTTGGAATTGAGAACCGCCGACGGACTCGATGCCACGCAACGCACAGTGAATGAGGAACAAGTCGAGCGGCTCCGGCAACTCAATCTGATTCAACCCGGACCAGGGCGCATCCGCCTCACGCGAGAGGGATTCGCGCTGGCAGATACCATCGCTTTGGAGCTATTGTCCTGATGTGGTCGACGTTGCGCAGAGTTTGATTTGATGGCAATAGGCGGGCGCCTACCACCATGCTTTCTCTCTCCTCCTGCTGGAACAGCCATCGCTATGAAACGGGCGAGCACATCGCGCATGATGCCCGGAGACTGGGTTTCGACTACTTGGAACTAAGCCACGGACTGAAGGTCTCGCATCTGCCGGGCCTCTTGAAAGCCGTGAAGCATCGCGTCATCAAAATCTCCAGCGTTCACAACTTCTGCCCCTCACCGGTGGAAGTCATGATGGACGCACCAGACGCTTATGAGTTCACTTCGCACCGGGAATCCGACCGCATCCGTGCGCTTAATTTAACAGAGATGACTATTGAAACCGCGGCCCGCATCGGCGCGCCACTTGTAGTCCTCCACCTCGGCAGCGTGCCCATAAAAAATCACACGGACAAGCTGGAAGCCATGATTCATGCCGGGCACATCTATTCGCGCGAATACACCGCAGCCAAGCTCGACTTCGTCACCCAGCGCGCCAGAGCCGCGCAGTTTTATTTGGACCGCGCCCGCGCTGCGCTAGATGAACTGCTGCCCTTCGCGGAACGTCATCAAGTCGCGCTCTGCGTGGAGACCCGGAGCCATTACGAACAAGTGCCGAATGAATCCGAGATGCAAATCTTGCTGAACGCGTATCGCGATTGCCCCTGGCTCGGCTTCTGGCACGACTTCGGTCACGTGCAGCGCAAGGCCAATCTCGGACTTCTGGATCACGCGGAGAGTCTCGCCGTTATCGCACCCCGCCTACTCGGCTGTCATGTCCATGACGTCGCTTGGCCCGCAAAAGATCATCGCGTTCCTCTTTCTACCGGTGGAGTTGATTTTGATAAACTGCTGCCACTTATTCCAAAGAACATTCCTCTCGTCTGGGAACTCAGTCCCCGACAGAAGCGTGTGCATGTGAAAAAACACCTCGCCGAATGGAGAACACGCTTCGGTGATTGAAGATCATTCACCACTTGACCGCACGATGGATGCGGCAAGACTCACCGTCTCATGCCCTCCGCCATCTCTGACAGCATCGCCTTCCTTCGTGAAAACGATGTGAAAACCATTCTTTCACGAATCCGCCAGCGCAAGGTTCCGTCTTTGATTCAGTTCGCCGTTTACGGCATGTGCGGCGGTCTGGCGACCCTGGTTTATCTCGTCGTTTCAGTATTATTTTCCTACAAGGTTTTTCCGGCGATGGACGGCATGATCGTCGACGGCGCGCCCATCACCGATGCCCTGCGGGCCAAGAATCTTCTGATCAACAACTGCATCGCGTTTGCCCTCGCTAACGTCGTGGCCTACGTCACTAATATTCTATTTGTATTCGAGACAGGTCGTCATCATCCGGTTCTTGAGTTTATCTATTTCACCGCAGTGAGCTTCGTTAGCTTTGCCATCAGCCAGATCGCGGGACCGTGGCTCGTAAGCCACTTCGGTGTTTCCACGAAATTTGCGCTGCTGAGCAATGTGGTTGCGTCTGCGCTGCTGAACTTTGTCTTCAGGAAGTTTTTCGTTTTCAAGAACTGACCCGTGCCTGCGCGCGCTGAACTTCCACCAGACCGCCGCGCCGTCATCACGGGCATCGGACCGGTCACCGCAGCCGGAATCGGAAAAGATGCCCTTTGGTCGGGACTGCTCTCAGAACGCAGCCCGGTTTCCCGGGTCACTCGATTCGATGTCGCGCAATCGAAGGCAAAATGCGCTGCGGAGATTTCCGGCTTCGACGCTGGCCAATGGTTCGCGCCACACGAAACCAAACGCTGGGATCGTTGCACTCAGTTCGCCATGGTGGCAGCCCAGCTGGCCATCAGTGACTCTGGCTTGGAGTTGAAGTCAGGCGAACTGCATCCGCGCTCTGCCGTCAGCTTCGGCACCGCCCTCGGCGGCATTGCTGATGCTGAAGCCCAGCACGCAAAATTTATCGCAGAAGGTGCCAGGGCCATTTCACGTTCGCTCGCGCTGCAGATCTACGGCGGCGCCACGCACAGCAACATCTCCATTCACTGGGGACTTCAGGGGTCGGCCACAACCCATTCGAACAGTTGCGCCAGCGGCAATGTCGCGCTCGGCGATGCCTGGCGGCTCATCCGCGAAGGTGCAGCGGATGTCGTGATCGCTGGTGCTGCGGAATCACCTCTCACTCCACTCACGTTCGCCGCATTCGATCAAATCCACACCATGAGCCGCTGGCAGGGTGAGCCCGCCTCGCGCGCCTGTCGTCCCTTCGATGCTGCGCGAGACGGCTTCGTCATGGGCGAGGGCGCAGCCTGCTTTGTCATTGAAAGCCTGAAACACGCCTCTCAACGTGGAGCGAGAATCTATGCCGAGATTGCCGGCTTCAGTCTCGTGAGCGAGGCCCATCACATGACCATCCCCCGTCCCGATGGAGAACCGTTGCGCCGGGCCATGCAAAACGCGTTGGCAGCTGCGCAGCTGAATCCCTCTGACGTCGACTACATCAACGCCCACGCCAGCAGCACGCCGCAAAACGATTTCAACGAAGCCGCCCAGATTGCAGCCGTCTTCGGCAACAATGCTCCACCCGTCTCCGGCACCAAAGCCTTCACTGGCCACGCCCTCGGTGCCGCGGGCGCGATGGAATGCGCCATCTGCTTATTGGCCATCGAACACGGCTGGACGCCGCCCACGCTTAATTTTGAAAAATCCGAGTGTGCGCCGCTCGACTTCGTCCCGAATCACGGACGCGAGACACCCATCAAAACAGTGCTGAGCAATTCGTTCGGCTTCGGCGGGGTCGACTCCTGCCTGGTGCTCAAAAAGGCCTAGTGCTTCGGCTCTGCACTTTTGGCATCGCCATGTGAGGCAGCCTCACTGTGCTCTCCTTTGGCCTCGCCGTGCTCGCCTTGCTTGAAAAGTTGCTGGGTCTCGCTCCACTTGTGCTTTTCACAAGCAGAGTTAAGCATGGCAACGGCGACGAGGAAAAGGGCGGCAATCTTGGTCTTCATGAGGCTTCAGTGGAGTGACAAACTAGCGGCCAATCAGCGCTTCGCAATCTGAAATCCGCACTGTTCAAAACTCACCCCGGAAAACCACCCTGGCAGCGGGAGTCTCATGGATCACGATCTCACAAAGTCCGGGCAGCTGCGGTGCGAGCCGACGCCAAAACCAAGCGGCCATGTTCTCGATGGTAGGGTTCTGCAAGCCCTCAAGGTCGTTGAGATAAGAGTGATCCAACAGTTCCATGAGCGGGTCCATCGCGCGACTGATCTGCGCGTGATCATAAACCCAGCCGATTTTCTCGTCGACCACGCCCTCGACGCTGATCTCAACTTTGAAACTGTGCCCGTGCATGCGCTTGCATTTGTGATTGCCCGGAAGAGTGGGCAGAGTCTGGGCGGCTTCAAAACGGAAGTCTTTGGTCAGGCGGCATTTCATAAGGAAAGTGATGAGCGATGAATGTTGAGTGATGGGTTAATGATCGCAACCAAGCTTTTTCTCGTTCATTGCTTCGGCAACAACGTGAAATGGACGTGACTGATGATGCCGTTGAAGGGCGAGCTGTTGGGAAACAATTTGGATGCAAGCGGCCCGAAACTTTCACCAATGCAGAGCCCCTGCTCGGGCTGGCGCGGGAAGCCGCCTTCCATTGGCGCATAGCCGCGCGCACCATTCTGGATGCCGGTGGCATTGACGCCCAGCGTTCCGTCTGCTCCGAACAAGCCGCGCAAAATGATGTGGCCAGATTTGAGCGGTTCATCGGTCTTCAAGGTCGCGCGAAGCCCATCGTAGTTCACCGTGAACGCCGGCCGGCCGTCGACCAGATGCACCGCCCAGCCTAGTTCCGGGCCGCCTTGCGAGATCACCGTTGCATCGCGGTCAACTTCCGGATTGTATTCAAACTCCGCTTCAATCGCAAAGCTGCGACCAGTGATGTCCGGCGATGTTTTCCCAGAAAAACAATCTCCGGCAAAGAACGACCAGCACATGGAATCATCGGCACCATGTTCCATCGAAACATCCTCAATCGGCCGATGTGCAGAGTGCCATTCCTTCGGCAGCGCAGCCGCGAGAGTTTGTTTTATTTCTTTTGATTCAAGTTTTGCAGCAAGATTGTTCCACTCGCGGGGATCATTGCTGTGATCATAGAGTTCTTCGCTGCCGTCGTGATAGCGGATGTAGCGCCAGCGTTCGCTGCGCACTGCATAACTCGCATGGTCATCGCCGCCCATGGCCATTACTGCAGGCCGACCACGTTTCTCCAAGGGATCACGCAGTAAAGAAACAAACGATTCACCATCGAGATGTTCCGGCTTGGTCAAGCCGGCGATCTCAACTAAAGTCGGATACAAATCCACCAGGCTGACCGGCTGGGCGCTGGTGGTGCCGGGCTGTGTCACACCAGGGACACTTACGATGAGCGGCACGCGTGTAGCCTCTTCCCAAAGTCCCCCATCGTCCCAGCGCTGCTTCTGACCAAGATAACTCCCCCGATCACTGGTCAGCACCACCACCGTTTTCTCCCGCTGCGGACTACGCTCCAGTGCATCCAGCACGCGCCCGATCATGGCATCCGCGAACGCTATGTTCGCCAGATAGGCTTGCACCGCCTGCCTCCAGAGATTGCGTTCGACGATTTGTTTGTGGGAGTCTCCGCTCTTGAGAAATGCTTTTCCGATCTCGGGCACGTCTATCAAATCGTCTGCTGTCACCTTAGGCAGCTTGATCTGGTCGAGCGGAAACATTTCAAAATATTTCCTCGGCGCATACCAGGGTGAGTGCGGATGATTAAATCCGACCGCTAGAAAAAATGGTCGATCAAAGCGGCGTTGGAGAAAGTCTCCGGCCCATGATGCCACTTTTGCATCATCCATATCGCCATCCTGCTTGTCGATCGCACTCCAATCCCAATGCCAGATGCTGAGGCCATTGAAATTCTGCCCCGTGTGCACTGGCAAATCAGGAATCTGCACGCCGGGTCCAGGCAGGCGCTCGTTCCAGGCATGGTCGAGCTCGAAGCCGCGTCGTCCTCCCTGCCAGCCGGTCAGCCGGCCCTCAGGTCCACCGGAGCTGGCGTGAAAAATTTTACCTGATGCAGAGGTAAACCATCCTTGGGCTCGAAAATATTCCGGCAGCACCGGTTGACCGATGAGCGGCACGGAATGCCGCCAATCTTGCTCGTTGCTCCAGACGCCGTTGTTCCAGGGATTGACTCCACTGAATAACGCGGTGCGCGAAGCGTTGCTCTGGGCATAAGCGCCGTGCGCGTTGGTGAATGTCATCCCCGACTTTGCCAGACGATCAAGATTGGGAGTGCGCGCCTGGGGATGTCCGCCAAGCGGGCCACACCAGTCATTGAGATTATCGACGATGATGAAGAGAATGTTCGGCCCCTTGCCGGGTGCAGGCTGGTGCTCAACCACGGGAACTGCGCGCGGAACGATCCCGGGAACCGGTGCCGGTATCGACTTCTTTTTTTTCGCGACGCTAAAAGCCGAGGGGAGCGCAATCATCCAGCATAGAGCCAGCGCAGCCAGCCGGGAGATTCGCGAATTAAAATAAAATCGAGACATTCAGCGCGCAGTCTAGACTTCAATACTAAGCCCGCAATGAAAACACCGATCATCCTTGAAAGTCCTTCCCAGCGGACTCTCACCCGCGCTTATCCATTTTGAATCGCAGCATTGATGAGGTTCGCGCCAGTTTGTCGAATTTATGATTGGGAACTACGACACCTCAATCAAAAAAGGTGAAATTACCTACATTGATCGTGATAATTTATCAGCCAAAATGCTCGACTCGATCAGGGATTTTGCCTATAATTACCAGAGTTAAGAAGTGTCTGTATGTTGTTCACCCCACTGCGACTCTTTGCCATTCTGGTGGCCAGCCTGGCAACCGTAGGATGGCAAAAGAGATCTTTTCCCGCAGTGGTCTATGCCCAGTTTACTCAGTCAAATCAGCGCGAACTGGCCTCGGGCGCCCGTTACCGAATTTCAGAAAATCGCTCATTTGTCAATGATCTGTCATGCGCAGCGCTGAGCCGGGCTGGCCGGATCGTGCGCTATGACGCTTCCTACCAGAAAATCACATTCCCCAACGGCGACGTGCCAGCGGACACTGGCTGCGCAGCGGATGAAATCATTCGCATCTACCGTGAAGTGGGCATCGACCTCCAAGAACTCGTCTACCTCGACATGGAGAACAGCTTTGGATCTTATCCGCGCGAGAAGAACAAAAATCATCCCGACACCAATATCGACCATCGCAAGGTGGCGAATCTCCAAGTTTTCTTCAAGCGATTCGGAGTGACACTGCCGCCCTCACGTAATGAGCAGGATTACTCACCGGGCGACCTGATCATCTGCACCCTCCCAAACGGACAGCCGCACATCGCCATGCTGGTGCCAGCTCCCGGTGGGGGGCGACCCTGGATCGTCCACAACATGGGCTATAGCCCGCGACTCGAAGATCGGCTCTTCGATTTTCCTATCACCGGTCACTACCGGTATCATCCAAGAGGTTGAGAGTTGCGTCGTCGCACATTCCCCCGATGCTGGCGCGCATGGACGAGACTGATTTAATGGCCCGCATGCAAGAGGACATGGCAGCCATCGGACAAATGAACATGCCGTTTGGAAAATTCGGTCCGAAGACTTTTCCGCCTCATGGCGTTCCGATCTATGATCTGCCAGCGGAATATCTCGCCTGGTTCACCAACAAAGGATTTCCCAAGGGCCGGCTGGGAGAGCTGTTAAAAATCGTCCATCAAATGAAAGCCGACGGAAGTGATTCCGCCTTCGATGGCTTCCGTCGGGAACGCGGCAGAACCAAGCTTCGCCCCGAACGAAAGCGCGAATGGAATAATTAGAACAGAGAGATTCCCTTCTGAGTTGGGAGCAGACCATCTGACAGGATTAACATGATTGTCTAGGATTTCGCACAATCCCTTTAATCATGTGAATCCTGTCTGAATTCTGACCGCTGATGTCGGATCAAATAAACTCGTTGACCAAGTTCTCCAGCATCTCCTGACGGCCGCTGCCGATCATGGCTTCGCCATTCTTCAGCGTCCAGGCTTCAAGCTCGGCGAAACCGACTTCACCTTTCTCAATCTGCGCGCCGATGCCGCTGTCGAAGCTGGAATAACGCTGCTTCACGAAGTTGTCGAGACGACCATCTTCGATGATGGCAGCAGCGATCTTCAAGCCGCGGGCGAACGCGTCCATGCCGCCGATGTGGGCGTGGAAGAGATCGACCGGCTCGAAGCTTTCACGACGCACCTTGGCGTCGAAGTTCAGTCCGCCCGTGGTGAAACCACCCATCTTCAGCAGCACCAGCATGATCTGAGTGGTGAGATAAATATCCGTCGGGAACTGGTCAGTGTCCCAGCCGATGAGTTCATCACCCGTGTTGGCATCGATGGAACCAAGAGCATCTGCAGCGAGCGCGACCTCCAACTCATGGCGCATGGTGTGGCCCGCGAGCGTGGCGTGATTGGTCTCGATGTTGAGTTTGAAATGATCCATCAGATCGTATTGCCGGAGGAAGTTCAAGCAGGCGGCGCTGTCGGAATCATACTGGTGCGTGGATGGCTCCCGTGGCTTGGGTTCGATATAGAACGGGCCCTGAAAACCGATTTTCTTTTTGTAGTCCACGGCCATGTGAAGAAATGCGGCCAGATGGTCCATCTCCCGCTTCATGTTCGTGTTCCAAAGCGTCGAGTAACCTTCACGACCACCCCAGAAAGTGTAACCCTCGCCGCCGAGACGATGTGTCACCTCGAGAGCTTTTTTAACCTGGGCCGCTGCATAGGCAAAAACACTGGCGCTGGGACTGGTCGCCGCACCCTGGTTATAACGAGGATGAGCAAAGAGACATGCGGTTCCCCAGAGTAATTTCTTGCCGGTGGCACGCTGAAGCTTTTCCAGCTCATCAGCCACGGCATCAAAGGCCTTGTTGCTCTCAGTCAGCGTCGCGCATTCCGGCGCCACATCGCGATCATGGAAGCAGTAGTAATCCACGCCGAGCTTTTCCATGAACTCGAAACAAACATGAGTGCGCTTTTTCGCGTTCTCCACACTGTTGCTGCCGTCGTCCCACGGCTTTTGCGATGTCCCTGCGCCGAAAGGATCAGCCAGCGTGTTGCGCATCGCGTGCCAGTAGGCGACTCCAAAGCGCAATTGCTCGCGCATTTTCTTGCCGGCGACGACTTCGTCCGCGTTGTAGTGCTTGAAGGCCAGCGGGTTTTTCGACTTCGGGCCTTCGTATTTAATTTTCTGAATGTCAGGAAATGCTTCGCTCATAGGCCGCTCATTTCAGCCGCGATGCGGCGTGACGTCAAGCACGGGATGAAGACGCGGCTTAGGAACTTTCAGCCATCACCGGTCTGTCAAAAACGATAGGTGACTCCAACGAATGGTTCCAGATCATCGGCACCGCGTGTCACGCCGATGTTCATGCCTGCGTCAAACTGGAGATTTTTCCCGATCTTCATCGTGACCCCCACATCAACAGTTCCAATCCAGTCGCCGCTGTGCTTCGTGGGCACGGCGCTGAAAAACTCCGCATAGGCCGAGAACGGACCGGCGATGTCATGGGAGAGATTGATCACGTTTAGTATGTCCGCGTGATAACCGCCATCGTCGTTTGCGCTGAGGGCAGCACCGGTATTGAAAGTTAGATCGAAATCGAGGGGCAGTTTCGCCTCCAGCAGAAAGAGCGCGCCGCCTTCGACTTTACCATTACCGAGGCCTTGCGACGCAGTCGGTGTCTTCACAAAGAATGCGGCACCACCGGCGGTGTCTCCAGAGTCATTGCCCCAAAAGTTTGTCTTGAGAATCACACTCAAATCCCCGATGCCTTGAGTGTGCTGGGTGCGTTGAGTTTGGGTGTTCGTATCACGAACCGACTGATAGAACGGGATATAAAACTGGATTTCAGTCCGGTTGGTAAGCCCGACGCGAAAATCAGTGCTGCCCCATGCCCAGCTTTCGGTGCGACTGCCGCCACCCTGCGTGCGGGTATAGCGCAGAAAATCGGATTCAATCTGAAAATGCCCCGCATCAAGGGTATGAGGGCTCGTAGATTTATCAGGGCGGTCAGTGTCCAGATCGCGCAGCAGGTTGTCCGGCGTGGGATTGAAGAGATTGTAAGTGGATTTGTCGGGGGGCTGTGACAGCCTGAAGCATGAACAATCTGCCCCTACAGCCAAGCTCGCTGAGGACAGCAGCACCACCATGATAATCGAATAACAACTTCTCTTCATAAGACAGACAGCATTCATTAGAAGCTTTACAGATCAAACACAAACGGGATCCCCTGCTGCTTCATCATCGTTTTCTCTTTCATCAGATGCTTGTCCGCCAGGCTGGCGAAACCGCCCTCGGTCCGGTATTTCTTCAGAAACTCGTTCACTTTATCGCGCAGCGCATCATCACCCTGACGCAGGCCGATGGCCCAAAACTCCTCCCGCAAAGGCTTCAGCAGAGCTCGAGTCGCCTCCGGTTGCTGCTCGTGATAGCGCATGATTGAAATCTGATCGTAGATCCAAGCGTCCACATTGCCGTTTACCACTTCCAGCACGCACGCGGAGTCGGAGTCCATCGCGACGATGTTCGCGTCTTTTAAGAAATCACGCGCATACGATTCACCCGTGGTGCCGAGGCGCACCACAATCTTCCGGCCCGGTGACTTGAGATCATCAGCTGACAGCACGGATGACTTGGCGGAGATCAGCAGGGCCAGTCCATTCTTCACATAGGGTTCACTGAAGGCGATGGACTTTCGCCGCTCGTCGTTGGCGGTCATCGAGGAGATCACACAATCAATGCTGCCCGACTTCAGTGCGGTGATGAGGCCGTCAAAACTAATGTTGCGGAATTCCACCTCGCGCCCCAAATGCACCGCCAGTGCCCGGCCGAGATCAACACTGACCCCGCTGCAATTGCCTTGAGCATCAAGAACTTCAAACGGCGGATAAGTCGCATCCATCCCGATGATTAACTTGTTAGAACGCCCGCAGGCGATCAGGCCGCAGAGCAAAGTCACGACTGCCAAAAGACGAAGTAAGATCATGCCACGACGTTACCGTGCCACTTTACCTGCGCAAATCCCTTCACCATTTTGCCAAACTTCAGGCACCCGCAGCCACCGTCTTAACCGGAGGAATTGAGGGCAGCCCGGCCTTGGCCATGAACTTTTCGCGCTCCGCTTCGGAGATGCCGTGACTCACCTTCACGTCATAGGTGCGCCGGAGATATTCATCGATCGACACCCATTCATTTTTATCCAGGATCGTCTTCGACCAAGCGCACATGGTGACATATTTTTGCAGCCGACGAAGGTGGAGAAGCAGCACGATCACGATCGAGATCACCAGAACATCCAGCGCCATCAGCCACATCAGAGCTCGTTCTGTCTCGCGTGCCTTGGCTCCGGCTGCAAGTTCCCGCTTCAAGCGGATGCCGGACTCGGCGGCGCGCATCTTTCCGATGTTGTCGTTAATCTCCTGCATGGAATTGTCACTCAACAGAATTTGAATAGCTTCCTCGCCCTTTGCTGCGCGCTTCAAGGCAATCGTCTGATCACAAAGCTTCATCTTCTCCACGATCAGTGGAGCTAGCTTGGTGAAATGCACCTCTATTTCAGGTTCTTCCGAGGTCATCACACGCGCCCGGTCAATCTGCCAAGCTATATCACTGCGGCCTTTATCAATCGATACCAGGTAGGCATCCTGTCCGGTCAAAAGAAATCCACGTTGCGCCAATTCGATATTTTCCACTGTATCCAGCAAGGAACTCAAAGATTCCTCCACGCGCTGTGAAAACGGCACCCACTGAAACGTGTCCCAAAGCGCCTTGGTTGATGAGTAAGTCAACAGGGTAGCCACAAACAAAGTTATCAACGGCAGACAGAATCCCGTAGCCACCAAGATTTGAACGCGGCGAGTTTTGTTTAAGTTAATTTTCATGCGGTAGGCATTCAGATGCGTTTCTTAAATACAAATCACGCCATGATAAGATGGAGAAAATTCGAATACATGGCAAATTATGGTAATTATAGCTTAATGGCCGGTCGTTGACAATCTTTTCAGATTAAAGATTTCGATTCCCCGCCCGTTCTGCACGACTGATCCTTCCGCATTTTTTCCTTCAATCATCCTCATCATGCGCATCTTGTCCCTATTCGTCCTCTTGCTGGCTACCTGTGTCCGAGCGGACGAAGTCCAGCATCATGGCGTCGTCTTCGAGCAATGGGTCCGTGATACCTTCTTTGGAGGCTACAAGCCAAAAAGTTATACTCAAATTTGGGACATTCCCGCCGAGATCAACCAAGACCACGGCAAGATTCCGGCCAACCCGAAGGCTATTAAATATGGCTCACCTATAGACATGGGCGATGCGCTGCGACAGTTCAGGATCGCGGAAAAGGACGAGCGATTTCTTCTCATCATCGGATTCTGGACACAAGACGGCGAGAATAAAAAGTGGGCCAACGCCGTTGCCGTCGAAGTCACGCCCGAACAATATCGCAAGCTCTGGGAACCCATCACGCGCGACGATCTTGAGAAACTGGATGCCATTGTGAAAAATAAATCACTCTCACTGGCCGATGCGCGCGAGGAGGCCAAGAGAATCAAGGGCCGCGCTCCTTTCACCAAGTCCATCATGCAGGTCAATCCGAAAATCGACGCCAGTCAGCGTCGTCTGCAATGCAGCATTCGCTTTGGCGATTTTTTCCACTTTCTCGCCCCTCAATCAGACAGCACCAAGCAAGACAAACCCGCAATCTGGGGGGTGCCGTTGCCAGATGCATTCGCATCCGCGCCGAGGAAGCTGAAAAAGTGACCGGCGTGCCGAACTATTCAACTACACTTGCGAATTCACCACGCGCAAGTTTGGTGCGCACCCGCTCACCGGACTTAAGCTTCCCCGCATCCGTGATCGCACGTCCATTCGGATCGAGCGTCAGCGAGAAGCCGCGCTGGAGCACACCATCGGGGCCGAGCGATTGCAATAATTTTTCTGCGCTCACAAGCTGCTCGAATACATGCGAAATTCTCTGGTTGATCGAATGGTTCGCCCGCTGCTGCAGCAACTCAATGCGATGAACTGTCTCCGCCAGAACCTGTCCCGGACGATAGCGCTCCAGCGTCCGTTGCTTACCCATGAGATTTTCTTCCAGACTGCGCAAACTCTGTTCCGCGAAATCATCGAACCGATCCTCCAGATCATCCAATCTTTGCTCCGCTTCGCGCAATTGCCGCCCCGGCTCACTGCGCAACTGACCGCGCGCCGTGAGTTCCAGCACCCGCGCGTGCTGCTCGATGACCCCACCAACCCGGTGAGCCAGAGTTTTTTGCATCGCATCGAAATGACGCCTTAACTCCGCGATATCCGGTGCTAGCAATTCCGCTGCGGCGCTCGGCGTGGGCGCGCGCAGATCAGCCACGAAATCTGCGATGGTAAAATCAATCTCGTGACCGACCGCCGAGATAACCGGAATTTCCGAAGCGAAGATCGCGCGAGCGACCACTTCCTCATTGAAGTTCCACAAGTCTTCCAGCGATCCCCCGCCGCGTCCGACCACAATGGTGTCCGGTTGCGGCAGTCCGATTTCCACCGCGCGATTCAACAGGCCGATGGCGCGCGCGATTTCCGTCTCGCCCCCCTGCCCTTGCACACGCACGGGGAAGACGAGAATGCGCAGCCATGGCGCGCGACGACTGAGGATGTTAATCATGTCGCGAATGGCCGCACCCGTGGGTGAAGTCACCAGCGCCACCACGCGGGGAAAGCGCGGAATTTCTTTTTTCCATTGCGACTCGAAAAGCCCCTCCGCCTCCAGCTTGCGTTTCAGCGCCTCAAAGCGCGCCTGGAGCGAGCCCAACCCCTTCGGCTGCACCAGTCGCACGATGATCTGGTAGTTTCCGCGCTGCTCGTAGACCGTCACTCCGCCGAATACCTGCACTTGCTGACCATCGCGCAATGTTTCGGCCAGACGGGCACCGGCTCCGCGAAAGAGCACGCATTGAATCTGTGCGCGTTCATCCTTAAGCGTGAAATATTGATGACCGGAACTGTGCAAGCGGTGATTGCTGATCTCTCCCTCGACCCACACATCGCCGATCTCATTCTCCAGCAGCGCACGAATTTGCTGCGTGAGCTGGGCAACGGAAAAGACGCGATCGGCGGGCTCCATGATCTTAAAAAATCCAGTGCCAGACCGTGCTGATAATATGCCAGACATCTTGAACCACGTCCTTCCAGCCAACCGTGGGCGATGCAGAAATGAACAGGGTGCCGAGGATGGCCAGATTCCCCAGGAAGATGACGACGATAGAAAAGAACTCGCCGTTGTGAAGGAGGTCGCTCTGCTCGGTGCCGAGAATCTCGATTGTGAATGTGAGATGAAAGCACCAGGTGGCACCCGCAAGAAGATAAAAAACCCAGGCCCATTTGAAACTCAGAATCCAGGAAAAGATATGCCATTCATGAGACAGATGCAGATCCGCAAACAGCCCGGTGAATCCATAAAGCGCGAACACCACCAAGGTGTAGAGCGGAATCAGATAAGGCGACAGAGTGATAAACGCACTGGTCTTGTCTGTTTCCACATAGCCGCCATGCTCGCCCACCGCCCAGTCGTGAATTTTTCCACCGCTCAACTTGGCCGTCAGCAAATGGGTAAACTCATGCGCAAAGACATAAGGCACCTTCGGTCGGATGCGGAGCCAGCCCAGCGTCAGCCAGAAAAAACAGCCGGCGAGAAAGAAGCAAAAGCCTGCCTCACGCCAGAAATTTTTGGAAACGGTCGCGCGAAAGAACAGTTCAAAAAATGATATCGATGCCAGGAGGCACACCGGCACCAGCAGGAGCGCGAGCATCAGCTTCCGCCGCCGCCACGGTTGATGCTGCGCTTTCGCCGACCTGAGGTTGCCTCGCACCTCTTGTCGTGAAGCCTCGTCCAGCCTGTCTTTCAGGCGGGATCGCAGCCGCTGGTTAAGGGCGCTCATGGAAAGATGATCTTAGCTGATTGCTGATAGCTTATAGAAGGATGAGTCATCAAAAAGTAGCTGCTGAAATTCAGTCTATCAACGTTGAGCTATTGACCATCAGTTTGCATAGCGTCCCTGTCGCGGGCCAGTGATCCATTTCCAAGCGTGCTCAATGTGGCTGCGGGGATCCTTGTATTCCGCTTCCCAGCCCAGCACGGCCTTGGCCTTGGCCGGGGCGCACACCAACTCTGACGGATCGCCCGCACGACGCGCACCATAGCTGACCGGAATATTTTTCCCAGTAACCTGCTCTGCCGTGGTGATGATCTCTTTCACAGAAAAGCCCCGGCCGGTTCCGAGGTTGACCGCAACCGAGTCACCACCTTTGCGCAAATGCACCAGCGCCAGATAATGAGCCCGCGCCAGATCGCAGACATGAATATAGTCGCGAATACAAGTCCCATCCGGCGTCGGATAATCGGTTCCAAAAACCGTGATAGAATCCAACTCGCCCTTGGCTGCCATGAGCACCCGCGGAATTAGATGCGATTCTGGTTCGTGATCCTCGCCGATCACACCGTCAGGATCGCCGCCGCTGGCATTGAAATAGCGGAGAAAGACTGACTTCAAACCCCAGGCCACGCCGCAGTCCAGCAGCACCCGCTCCAGCATCAGCTTGCTCGCGCCGTAGGGATTCACCGGCTGCTGCGGATGCGTCTCGTCCATCGGCATGCTCACGGGATTTCCATAAGTGGCGCAGGTGGATGAAAAAATAAACCGCCGCGTGCCGTGACGTTGCATGGCTTCCAGCATCGCCAGTGGAGCCACGATATTGTTGCGGTAATATTTCAGAGGCTCAGTCACTGACTCGCCCACATAGCAATAGGCCGCGAAATGCAGAACCGCCTCCGGCTGGTGTTCCACGAAAAGTTTTTCCATCAAGGCGGAATCACCCATGTCTCCCTGCACAAAAGTCACCCGATCCAACGGCAGGGCTTCACGATGCCCATACACGAGATTATCCAGCACCACGATCCTCTCATTATGTTCCAGCAGATGCCGCACCGTGTGCGAGCCGATGTAGCCCGCGCCTCCCGTGATCAGCAATGTTTCATTTTTTCCAGCCATGCCTGACCTTCCAATGCGCTCGTATAATCTGCAATTCAAAATCTGCAATCATTTGACCATCTGCGCCTTTCTCCCTACGCTCGCGACATGGAAATCGTCAGACTCGGCATCGTTGGACTCGGCAACATGGGCAAGACTCACCTCGCGAACATCCGCGCGGGTAAGATCGAAGGCTTGAAAGTCACCAGCCTTTGCGAAAGCGTCGGCACCCTGCCTGCGCTGATCGAGGGTGAGAGCGGATTCACCGACGTGAATGAAATGATTCACAGCGGTCGCATCGACGCCATCCTGATCTGCACCCCGCATTATTCCCACACCACCATCGGCATCGAGGCGCTCCAAGCTGGCCTTCATGTTCTGGTTGAGAAACCGATCTCGGTTCACAAGGCCGACTGCGAAAGGCTCATCGCGGCTCACACGAATAAAAAGCAAATCTTTGCGGCCATGTTCCAGATGCGAACCAATGCCGTTTTCAAGAAGGTAAAAAATCTCATTGATACCGGTGAACTCGGTGAAATTCGCCGTGTAAACTGGGAAACGACCAACTGGTTCCGCACCAACTATTATTATACAACCGGCGGCTGGCGCGGCACTTGGAAGGGTGAAGGCGGCGGCGTGCTTATGAATCAATGCCCGCACAATCTCGATCTTTTCCAGTGGATGTTCGGCATGCCCCAGCGGGTTCGCGGCTTCTGCCAGTTCGGTCGCTTCCATGAGATCGAAGTCGAGGACGATGTCACCGCAGTGCTGATGTATGACAGCGGCCTCACCGCCACCTGGATCACCTCGACTGGCGAATGGCCGGGCCGGAACTGTCTCGACATCACCGGCGAACAAGGCCGGCTCACGGTGAATGACGGCACGAAGATTCATTTCCAGCGGAACCGCTCACCCATGTCCAAGTTTTGCCATGAAACCGAAGCCGCCTTCGCCACGCCGGAAACTTGGCACATGGATATCCCGGTCGAATCCAGCGGCGGCGTGCATACAGAAATCCTTCAGAACTTCACCAATGCCATTTTGAAAGGCGAAAAGCTCCTCTCGCCCGCTGAAGAAGGCGTTCATAGTGTGGAACTCGCCAATTCGATTCTGCTCTCCACCTGGAAAGACGCCACGATTCATCTCCCCATGGACTCCGCCGAATATGAACGCATCCTCAAGGACAAATCAGAGACCTCGACTTTTATAAAAAAGACCGTCGTCCCGAAAGCCGGCGCGGACGACTTCGCCAAGAGCTTCCGCTAAATTGCTAAAGTTGTTCATTGGCTTGCCTCCTTTTGCATGAGCGCATCTCCACCGGCTCCCTTTGTCCGCCTTGGCGCCTTGAAGTCACTGGACGATTTTCATAATGCCTGCACATCACTCGGTATTGAGCTTCCAGCCGAGGCACTAAACGCAGGGCCATCGCCGCTCGGTGATCCCGCGCCGCTTCTGATCAATGGCAAATGCCCGGGCAACCGCATCGTCGTTCATCCCATGGAAGGATGGGATGGCACCACCACCGGCGGAGTGAGTGATGAGATGCGGCGGCGCTGGCGGCGCTTTGGCGAAAGCGGGGCCAAAATGATTTGCGGCGCGGAAGCGATGGCTGTGCGCCCCGATGGTCGTGCGAATCCGAACCAACTGATTCTCACAGAAGATAACAAAGCGGGCATCGGGGAATTGGTCGGCATTTTGAAAAATGCTCACGCGGAGCGATACAAAACGACTGATGATCTGGTCATTGGTTTTCAACTGACGCACTCGGGGCGTTTCTGCCGGCCGCACGACAAGTCCCGCTGGGAATCACGTGTGGCATTTCGTCATCCGATTCTCGACCGCAAGTTCAACGTCACGAGTGATGAACAGGTGCTCACTGATTTGGAAGTGGAAGCATTGATTGCGGACTTTGTGCGCGCGGCACGTGTGGCGTGGGAAGCTGGGGCAGACTTCGTGGATCTAAAACATTGCCACGGCTACCTGCTGCATGAGTTTCTTGGTGCTCACACGCGACCCGGAAAATATGGCGGCAGCTTTGAGAACCGCACCCGCATCCTGCGCGAGATCATTGCGGGCATCCGAGCGGATGATAATCCCATCGACTTCGGCGTGCGGCTCAGTCTCTACGACAAAGTGCCCCACCGGCCTGATGCTGATCGCGCCAACCCAGGCAAACTCGGACCTGGCATCCCGGAGGATTTCTCCACGTGCCTTCCCTATGGCTACGGCTTCGGCGTGAATCAGAAAGATCCGACGAACATCGATCTCACGGAGACATTCCAGTTTGTGGCGCTGTGCGACGAACTGGGCATCAAGGTGCTGAACACCAGTGCCGGTTCGCCTTACTACACGCCGCACTTGCAGCGCCCCGCCAGTTATCCGCCCAGCGACGGCTATCAGCCGGCCTATGATCCGCTGATTGATGTCGCGCGGCTCATCCATGCCGTGCGCGAAGTGAAAGCGCGTGCGCCGCGCGGGCTCTACGTCATTGGCTCGGGCTATACATATTTGCAGGACTTCCTTCCTGCGGTCGCGACTGCTGTGATCCGACAAGGGTGGGCGGATGCCATTGGCCTGGGGCGGGCGATGCTGTCTTATCCGGCGATGTTGACTGACGCCATCTCCGGCAAACCGGCGGAGAAGAAATTCATCTGCCGGACTTTCAGCGATTGCACCACCGCACCACGCAACGGTTTGATCAGCGGTTGCTACCCCTTGGATAAATTTTATACGCAGCGGCCGGAACATGCCCTGCTTAAAGAGATCAAGAAAAAATCCGGCGCGTGAAGACGCTCATTTCAAAACCAGAAGATCTGACACCGCAAACCCCATGGCGCGATACCAAGTGGGCTTGGATCGGCGAGGAGGAACTGATCGATCATCAAACCAAAGGCCGACTCTGCGCCGCCGCACTGCTGCCCTTCCAAAATCAGAAGCCTGACTGGGAAGGTTTCACGACAAGCATCCGCTGGATGCAGGCTGCGGCTGATCACTACAACGTAGAACTTGTCGTCGTGCTCAATGCCGACACCGGTTATATCTTCAATCTCGATGATGCGCTTTACGCCGAAGTGCTGCGACGCTTCCGGGCAGAGTTCCCTGACGCAAAGTTCATCGCCGGGGTGACAGCGCGCGGCGCACAGGGCGACACGACATTCAAGGCGGAACGTTATCGTCCGCTGCTCGACATCGTGCAACAGCATGAGAACTGCGAGGTGATGCTCATGGCCTCGCCTCGGCTCGACGCGCTTGAAGCCGTAGCCCGGAGAGATGCCTACTACGAAATCGCGGAGTGGCTTGTCCGGCCCGGCATCGTTCACGCACTGGAGCCAGCGTTCGTGCCGTGGGCCACGCCCTTTGGGCCATGGCTGCTGTGGCAGCTGGCGCAGCATCCTAAATTTGTCGGCGGCAAGATCAGCACGCTCGACGAGCCGCATTTTCTTTATTGGGCTGCGATGATGCGCGATCTTGGTTTGGATTTCGTGCCCCACAGCGGCGACGATTTTGGCATCGCCACCGCGATCAAGCTCGGTCTGCCGCTTCTGATTGGAGCCGCCGTCAGCGCAGCACCGCTGATCTGCGCCGCGAAAGACATGTGGCTCCATGATGATTCACCCAGGAAAAAGTTCACTACTGGCACCGGCCGCTGCGACACCCGGGTCTATAAAATCTTCGAGGCCCTTCAGTCGCTCGAAGACCAAGTCTTCCGTCTCGATGCTAGCATGAGCGCCTCCGCCTACAAACACAGCACCGCGCATGTGCTCCATGAACTCGGCCTCATCACCGCACCTGAAACCCATCCCGCATGTCGAGACCGGCGCGCTGCCGATGAAGCCGCGCGCATGGTGGAAGCGATGCGCCGTCCGAAACGAATGGCGGAACGGCTGGGCATTCCTTTCTGACCTGCGCACACGCAATCAGCGCGGGATAATTGCGTTGCTTTGTTTTACAGCCTGCGACGCCAGCATTTGCAGGCGCGCCGCCTCGGCCTCATCCAGCTCGCCATGATATTTCAGCGTCAGACTTGGCGGCTGATAAATCGTTGCATAAATTACCAGCGCGGCCAGATACGACCCGCTGAACGCGGGATGCGAATTGTCCTTGGCATGAAGGCGAATCGGATTGGCACTCTGGTAGTTCAATTGCCAGGCATCACCGACTGGAGCGACCACGGCTTTCAGTTTTTGCGCTGACTGCGCAACGTGAAGATACCATTTACGAATATGGTTCTGCATGTCAGTTGGATCGTTTCCAACAGCCTTGTCTGCCTTGGGGCTCTGCCAATAATCCGCGTGTCGCGCCCAGGTCTCATAAAAGACAACACGCGCATTCGGGCTCTTGACCTTGATTCTTTTGCCAAGCTCTGCGGCACCCGTCTGGAAACTCTGCCGCATGTTGGTGAATTTCTCCGCCATGGCTGCCTCCTGACTTTGCCCCTGAATGACCACCACATCCCAGTTGCCTTCATCAATTTTTTCCAATGTGACCGGCAGTTTCGAGTGCTGTTCCAAGGTCAGGCCGCCTCGGGTTGTGGCCGCAATCGTCGGAACTGGTTGGCCCTCGCCAGCCACGAGATTTTTGAAAATTTCGGGCAAGTTATTGACGGAGGTATAGCTGTTGCCGATGAACAGAATTCGCGCGGGAGGTGTCGCCGCGTGGATCGAACCAGCCGCGCAAAAAAACGCTGTCAGGGAGTGAAGAATCAATGCAACTGCCGAACATTTGAACATTGGAGAAAATTATTGATGGGAATCTTGTTTATTTCCAGGCTAGCGAAGAAAATTGCCAGCTGGAGAAAATCACTGCCTGGTTGGCATACCAGTGATGAAAAAGTGCCGGCGGAGGGACTCGAACCCACACATGATCACTCATACAAGATTTTGAGTCTAGCGCGTCTACCAATTTCGCCACGCCGGCTTTCTGAGTCCGCCTAAATAAGATCATCGTCCGTGCTTTGCAAGGCTTTTGGCAGAACGTTAATTTCTTGCAACATCCGATTGCAGCCAGGATCAAGCGAACTACTGGCCGCCGCTCCCATCGGCCAGGGTTCTAATTTCCAATTCGTCTGCTTGCAATTTGCCGAGCGCGTCCTTCTCCGCTGCATCCGGCCCCAGGAGTTCTTTCGTGCTGACTGATGAAAACTCGCTCTCAGGCATCCAACGGCGATAGCGGTCGAGTTGGAATTTACCATCAGAGTCCGCGCCACCGAACCATGCGATAAAACGAATGGTATCGCGATGCTGAGTGCCAGTGAAGGCATTGGCCAAACAGAGCAATGCCGCGATGTCTCTCGGGTTTATCCCGTCATATCTGGCTGTAACCAGATGCAATCGACTTGGGGAATTCCGCCCCTTCAGTTCCACATCAAAATACACACAAGCCCTGCCTTCCAATTCAATCTCCCGGCGCACGACCTGATATCCCATGTTTCCAAAACCGAGCGTGGACTCAATAAAGCTCTGCGCGGCCTCAATGTTATCCGGCTTGTCCTTTGTGCGCGGGCCAATTTCTTGTTCGAAGATTCGAAGGTAACGCTGGTAATCAGCCAGATTCAAATCCTTGCGCAACATGGCGGCGTAACGTGACGGTGCCGACACGGCCACTTCCTTCGCGTGGCGTTTCTGAAAATAGACTCCAAACGAAAGTGCCCCCATGATCAGCAGACCCAGTGGTAGACCGACCACAAACCAGCGCACCAACGGATTGACGCGCGTCACTGATTCTGATTCATCCGGACTCATGATGCCGAGCGTGCAAGTTCACTGGCAACAGCTTCCGCAGCGCGTTGATAGGCACCACCTGCGCCGAGTTCCGACACCACGGCTGCCAGCCGAGATTCCAATTCCAAGCGCGTTTGCGAACTGATCAGCAAAGCGGTGAGCGATCCAGCCAGTGCTGACGGCTCGCATGAGCCCTGCACGAGTTCCTGCACCACCGTTTCTCCCGCCAGAATGTTGACGATGCCGAGATGCTTGATCCGAACCACTCTTTTACCCACGGCGTAAGTCACCGGATTCACCTTGTAAACCAAGACATACGGCAGACCGAAACACGCCGCCTCCAGTGTCGCTGTGCCACTGGCCACGGCGGCGACTTCCGCGCGCTGCATGAGCACGGGAGCCGTGCCGACTTCGATCCACTGCCGCGCCTCCGCCGGCCCTTCGCGAAGGATGATTTCATTCATTTCCGATTTCAATCGCTCGTTGGCGGCAGAAATCGCGAAGCGAGCCTGCGGCACTTTCTGACGAATGATGACTGAGGCTCGAAGCATCACCGGCAAGAGCCGCGCGACTTCATGACTGCGGCTGCCGGGGAAAAATCCCACCAGCGCAGGCTCCCGCGTCCAGCCTTTCTTGAGTGCCAGCGTGCGATCTACCAGCGGATGTCCGCCGAAAACGGTGCGCAGCCCGCTTTTTTCATAAAGTTCTTTCTCGAAGGGAAAAATGCAGATCATCAAGTCCAGCACCTTGGCCATTGTCTTCACTCGTCCTTTCTTCCAGGCCCACACTTGAGGGCTGATATAAAAAATGATCTTGCCGGGGTATCGCTGCGCGCGCAGCGCCTTGGCCAGCCGCAGATTGAAGCCCGGATAGTCGATCAACACCACGGCATCCGGCTTTTGCTGCGCGATATTTTTCAAGGCTTCCGCGAATTTGCGCCGGAACCAACCGTAAATTTTCAGCACCTCCCAGAGACCGAGCACGGCGGCCCGCTCCAGCCAGTCCTCCGCCTCAGCACCACCCACAAGCCGCATCTGCGGACCACCGAGCCCGCTGAATTGCACGGGCCCATGCTCCTGCTTCAAAGCACGCATCAGACCAGCGCCATGTGTGTCCCCGCTGATCTCCCCGGCTACGATAAAAATCTTCCTCATGAAAACTTTCCGCTCGCAATCTTCTCAGTGATCTGAATCGCCAGTTGCAGCGCATCCACCCCCTGCTGCCCGCTCACCACGGGAGCCAGCCCGCGTCTCGCGCTCTCGATGAACGCGGCCAGCTCGAGCTTGAGCGGCTCATCTTTCTCCACCTGCACATCTTCGCGCACGATCTGCAATCCCTCGCGTCGATAGATATGACCAGTTTGTTCCTGGTAATCCAGCGAGATGTAGCCTTCACCATGGAAGACCTGAATCTTGCGCATCTTCTTGTCGCTGATCCGGCTGGCGGATGTAGGATGATTTCCAGATCGTGAATCATAACATCCAGCACCACGCCGATATCCATGCTCCGGTTGGGAAACGGCGAGAGCCGCGTGGCTTCGATGAATCGCGGTTGTTTGATGCGCTCCTCCAATTGACGCATCACCGGATTGAACCGCTCGATGTGACCAACTTGCAGCACGAGATTCTTCGCCTGCGCCAGTGCTACCAGCTCTTGCGCCTCTTGCAGAGATTCACTGAGCGGCTTTTCCACCAGCACATGCTTCCCGCGCTCCAGCAGATAGCCCGCCACTTCACGATGCGCCACGGTCGGCACGGCAATTGCCGCCGCGTCCACCAAGTTAGAGAACTCTTCGAGACTGCTCACCGCCCTCGTGTGATAGGTCGCCGCCAGTTCCGCCGCGCGATTCACATCCAGATCAAAAATCGCGACCAGTTCCGCGCCATCGAGCGATGCAAGAACACGTGCATGATTCTTTCCCATGGCGCCGACACCGGCGACTCCGACTTTGATTGGCTGGTTCATTCGACGTTCATCATGAAAAGCGCATGCCCTGAGGCAAGACGGAATTTGGATGATTGCACAATATCAGGACGGAGACCACGCCCCCATCGAGGATTATCTTCCAAGAAAATTAACTGCTTACCGTCATGCATGCCGAACGCCTCATGTC
>JAIOQF010000124.1 GCA_021413535.1 Verrucomicrobiota bacterium | reverse complement strand
CAACCGGGTGATTGGCCAGAAGCTTGCCATCAAAGCGGTGTCCAATGCCGTGCGCCGGGCCCGAGCTGGGTTGCAGGACGAGAATCGGCCGATCGGCAGCTTCCTTTTCCTTGGTCCCACGGGTGTCGGCAAAACTGAACTCAGCAAGGCTCTCGCAGAATTTCTTTTCGACGACGAGAATGCCATGACCCGCATCGACATGAGCGAATACATGGAGAAGCACGCCGTCTCGCGGCTCATCGGCGCGCCTCCCGGATACGTCGGCTATGAAGAAGGCGGCCAGCTGACCGAGGCCGTGCGTCGCCGTCCGTATAGTGTGGTTTTGTTTGATGAAGTGGAGAAGGCGCACCCAGATGTCTTCAACACGCTGCTCCAAGTTTTAGATGATGGCCGCATCACCGATGGTCAGGGACGCACGGTCGACTTCCGCAACACAGTCATCATCCTGACCAGCAACATCGGCAGCCAGGCGATTCAGGAAATGAGCAATGCCGAGCAACGCGAAGCTCTCGTGCGCGAATCGCTCAAGCAGTTCTTCCGGCCCGAATTTCTCAATCGCATCGACGAAGTCATCATCTTCGATCGTCTCGAAGCGCGCGATCTCGATGCCATCGTGAAGATTCAGATTCAGCGGGTGGTTGACCGTCTGGGTAAACAAAACATCACTCTCAAACTCAGCGACGATGCGGTGCGCAAGATTGCTGACGAGGGCTACGATCCCGTGTTCGGCGCCCGTCCGCTGAAGCGTGCCATTCAGAAGCTGGTGCTCGATCCGCTGTCGCTGGAGATGCTGGACGGCATGTTCAAGGACGGCGACGTGATCGAAGGTGTAATGGAGAAGGGTAGGTTCGTGTTCAAGAAGTGAGTGAAATCATTGTTTGAGCCAATCGAGTTTGCGTCTATGCATCGTGTTAACGCATGACCTACACTGAGAAACTTCATACCCGTATTCGCGCGACTGGCTCCGGCTTGTGCGTGGGTCTTGATGTTCGCGCGACATCGGCTGATGCAGCACGTGATTTTTTGCGCGAGGTGATCGCGCAGACTTCATGTTTTGCCGCGGCGTTCAAGCCGAACGCCGCTTATTTTGAAGCACTGGGCTGGCAGGGGATGAAGCTGCTGGAAGAATTGCGCGGGATGATTCCGGCGGAAATTCCGATCATCCTCGACGTGAAGCGCGGCGACATCGGCGAGACGCAGCGTTACTACGCTAAGGCTTGTTACGATGTGATCGGCGCGGATGCGGTGACGCTGAACCCGTTCATGGGTCGCGATACACTGGAGCCGTTTTTGGAATACACAGACAAGGGGATTTATCTGCTGGCCGTCACTTCGAACGCTGGAGCGCGGGACATCGAGATGCAGAAGGTGGGGGAGCGGCATGTTTTTGAGCTGGTCTGCGACATGCTCAAGGGTGCGCCGCAGTCGGGGCTGGTCGTGGGACTGACCAATGCGGGCGACGTGTTGCAACGCATTCCCGATGTGCCGCTCTTGATTCCCGGGCTGGGCGCGCAAGGCGGTGATCTTGCGGGACTAAGAGGAACGAAGCGGAGTGCGCCGGTGCTGGTCAACGTATCACGCGGCATTCTTTATGCGGAGCCGGAAAAATCTTTTGCTGAGAAGGCGGAGAGCTGGGCGCGGTTGATCGCCGGGGCGTGAGAGTGCGGCTTGCTGAACAAGTCATTGCGACTAATGTCTCAGTTGCCATGAGACGGCGAAAATTTGCACTGATGCTGGCGCTGATGGTTCCGGGAAAACGGAGTCAGGGGCGAAGCAAAACCGATGGGCTGGCCAATGATCGCATCAAGCTGGCGGCTGACTACTCAGCGGCCAATCGCGGGAAGTCGCTGCTGGTTATGCAGCAGGGAAAAATTCTTCACGAATCTTACTCGAATGGATGTCTCGCGAATGAGCCTCACAAAATTTACAGCGGGACGAAGTCGTTTTGGTGTCTGGCAGCGCTGGCGGCTGAGGAAGAGAGGATCCTTCGGCTGAAGGATCGGGCGGCGGACACGATCACTGAGTGGCGGGGCGACCGATTGAAGTCCAGCATCACGATCCGGCAGTTGCTCGATTTCTCCAGCGGGCTGGATCCATTTTTTGAATTGCACGAGGACGGGATCAAGGATCGCGACCTGCTCGCCATTAACCGGCAGCTCGCGGCCGAACCGGGCGAAGCGTTTATTTACGGGCCGTGTTCGCTTCAAGTTTTTCATGAGATACTAAAACGCAAGCTGGCACCGCGCGGGCAGACACCGACGCAATATCTGGAGCGGCATGTGCTGAAGCCGCTCGGTCTCGGGCCGCAGCGGTATGTCGCCGATGCCAGCGGCAATCCCTTGCTCGCCGCCGGTTTTCTGCTTAGCGCGCGGCAGTGGGCGCAGATCGGGAAGGTGATCTTGTGCGAGTCAAACCATGTCGCCCCGACTGAGGCCATCGCGGACGGGGTCAGTCATGGCTCGCGAGTGAACGCGGCATTTGGTTTGGGATTTTGGAACAACAGCCGGGCTGATCGGGGTGGTTCCCGGGAGGTGGATGTGGAGTTGATGCTGCATGAAAAGTGGCCCAAGCAGCAGTGGCGCAATGCCTGTCTCAGCCGCAGCGCGCCATCCGATCTGGTGGCATCCATCGGTTCGGGTTCTCAGCGTTTAT
Source organism: Verrucomicrobiota bacterium (assembly GCA_021413535.1). Lineage (GTDB taxonomy): Bacteria > Verrucomicrobiota > Verrucomicrobiia > Verrucomicrobiales > Verrucomicrobiaceae > VFKE01. The sequence goes on along the minus strand of JAIOQF010000124.1, from coordinate 5,066 downwards.
ACGTGGTGGGATCGCAGGATCTGATCATCGTGCGGCAGGGCTGGGACTCGGCATTTTCCGATGCGGAATTTCTCCGCCTGCTTTTCGGGCGAGCCTGAGATACATGGCATCCGGTTTTGGTTTGACCGACGTTTCCAGTTGAGCACTGCCACAATGTGGCTGACACTTGCAAACTGATGGCAGAAGAAAAAATTCCAGATGTCTCGCGCTCGAAGCGAGTAGCCGGCACGCGTGCGCTGCTGACGGTGGCTGGCGTGCTGGTGGTCATTGCTGGATTGAAGCTCGGCGCTGCGTTTTTCGTTCCGGTGGTCACGGCATTTTTTCTCAGTGTGCTGAGCTATCCGATCATGCAGGCTCTGGTGCACGTGCGTATTCCGCGCTTCCTCGCTCTCATCATCACGCTGGTTTTCATTGTGTGCCTGGTAGGGGTGATCATCAACGCCGGAAGCGATCTGCTGTTTCGTTTTAGCAAGGATCTTCCTGATGACCTCAAGAGCCTGCAAGCACACGTGAACGAGCTGGCTCACTGGTTCGAGTTACAGGGAGTGAAGGGGGCGGAGGAACAGGTGCGGCAGGCTTTCGACTGGCAGGCGATCATCGGCTACGCACGAAACGCCGATGTGCGAAATCTGGCCGCAGACTGGCTGGGCGTGGCGGTGGGCACGGCGGTGACATTGATCGCGCAAATTGCCCTCGTATTGGTGCTGATGTTTTTCATTCTCAGCGAAGCCTATGGTTCCCGCAGCCGGGCACTGGCCATACACCAAGCGGGCGGGCCTGATCTCCGCGGCTTGCTCAACTCCGCATCTGAGATTCAAAAATACCTTGGCATGAAGACGATCATCAGCGCCATCTGCGGCATCGTCGCCGGCTTGTGGTGCTGGATGTTTAATCTCGATTATCCCATTCTCTGGGGCATCGTCGCCTTTGTGATGCACTTTATTCCCGCCGTGGGTGCCCTGTTCGCGGGAGTTCTGCCAACTCTTCTTGCCTTGGTGCGGTTGTCATTCGGCGATGCGATCGGCATCGCGCTGGGCTTCTTAGCGATCAATTTTATCATTGGCAATTTCATTGAACCAGCTCTGATGGGGCGGCGTTTCGGCGTGTCGACACTTGTCATTGTGCTCAGCGTTTGGTTCTGGGGCTGGATGTGGCACGGGGTCGGAGCCTTCCTGGCCGTGCCGCTCACCATCATGATCAAGGTGGTGCTGGAGAACAGCGATGAGTTTCGCTGGGTGGCCGTGACGATGTCGAAAGCAAAAGTAAAACGCGGAGCCGTCGTTCTGGAGACGCCGGAGTTTGACGAGAGCGAAATGCTCGGTGGCGGTGCGGCGACGGAGCCTCCGCGTTGAGTGCGGATTAAATCAGCGACAACAATTCCTGCGGAGTCACCATGAGTCTGCTCGCGCCATGGGCGCGAAGTTCCGACTCGCTGCGGAAACCCCAGAGCACGCCGACCGGCAGCATTCCTGAGTTCACTGCAAACGCCATGTCCAATCCTGAATCGCCGATGTAGAGACATTCATTCAATGACACGCCAAGTTCCGCAGCCAGTTCAAATCCGGCCTGTGGATGCGGCTTGCGCGGAACAGCCTCGCGCGCACCAAGAACGATATCAAAGCTGTCCGGCGCGAAGAAATGATCGCAGCACAACTTCGTGAAATGATCGGGCTTGTTCGAGAGCACTGCCGTCTTGATGTCGCGAGATCGCAGGGCGCTGATGACTTCCGTGATGCCGTCGTAGGGTTTGGTTTTGTCACGCCAGGTATCGGCATAGTGATGCTGGTAGTCTGCGATCACTGAAGAGATGTCCAAGGTGTGCAGGGCATCGGGGGGCACTGCGCGCTCCACGAGCGTGCCCACGCCTTCGCCGATGAGTTGCGGAAAACATTCCACTGGCTGTCTGGGAAATCCATGTTGATCCAGTGCGCGGTTCACCGCCTCTGCGATGTCAGCCAGGGAATCAATGAGCGTGCCGTCGAGATCGAAAATAAATGCCTTCATGTTGCGTCGCGCATGAAGCGCGTGATGAGTCCGCTGCGCAACGTGAATCCGCGATGGGTCGGCAGAGCGTATCGTCAATTGATTGGTTGCATGATGGAAAATTAGTTTGCATATCTTAACGAATTATGGATAATCCTCTCATAACTCCCATGCCTGTCCTCGCCCCTGAGATTGGTTTGAATGCGCCTGCGGGAAGTGCGACGGGACGTCCCGTGCTTTTCCGGCCCAATGTTGCGGCCATTTTGTTGAACATGGACAACGAGATGCTCATTGCGGAGCGCGCTCATATTCGTGGTTCATGGCAGTTTCCCCAGGGCGGGGTGGACTCGGGTGAATCATTTGAGGAAGCACTGCTGCGGGAAGTTGAGGAGGAGATCGGTGTCAAGCCCCGGCAGATTCAGATTCTCGATCACAAGAGCGGCTATCGATATGAATTTCCGAAGGATCGGCTGAAATATGGAGTCTTTGGCGGACAGGAGCAGGTTTATTTTCTCTGTCGTTTTCTCGGTCACGATCAGGACATCAATATCGACACCAAGCACCGTGAGTTCGGGCGGTGGCGCTGGTTGAAGCCGGAAAAGTTCGACATGGACTGGGTGCCGAAATTCAAGCGCGATGTTTACCGCCGGGTATTGCGCGACTTTTTCGGGCTGGAACGATGAGGCGGGGGCTGGCAGCTCCGCAAGAAATCGGCGGATGAATTGGAAAGGCGACATGTGTCGAGAAAAAGCTTCTGGTCCAGCATCACGCACTCGCTGAGGCGAGCGTGGAACTCGGTGGTGAGCTATACTCTGGAGCGGCAGCTCCATCCTTTTCCGCTCCGCTTTGCTCTGGAGGGTTATCGTCCTGCCTGGTTCAAGCTGGATCTGCGGGGCGGGCTGGATGGCGCGCTGCTGGCGATTCCTCAAGGCATTGCCTTTGCCATGATCGCCAATCTGCCGCTGGCCTACGGCATCACCTGTTCCGCCGTGGCCTGCGTGGTCGGCGCGATGTTTGCCAGCTCGAGGCACTCGGTCTTCGGTCCGACCAACGCCACGGCGTTCATGATCGCTTCTTTTTTCGCGGCGAACCCGCACATCGCACAGCGCGAGGTGATGCCGATGCTGGTCTTTCTGGTCGGGGCGCTGCTGTTGATTGGAGCGTATTTCAAGGTGGCGGACATCGCGCAATTTATCAGCCGCACCGTGGTCACAGCTTATCTTGCAGGAGCTGCAGTGCAGATGCTGGTGCGGCAGCTTCCCGTGGTTCTGGGATTGGAGATGAAGGAAGCTCCGACGATTTTTGGTGAACTGTATGCGATTTGCGGCGCCCTCGGAGGCATTAAGTGGCCCGTTGCGTCCATCTCCATTGGCACGCTGCTTGGCTATTTGCTGCTGAAGCGCTACTTCCCCAAGTGGCCGGCTCTGGCCATCACCCTGGCGGGTGCGTCCCTCGCGACAGTGTTGCTGGAGCGAGCCGCCATTTCATTGCCGACGTTCGCCAGTGAACAATTCACCTGGCGTGAACTGCTGCCGATGTTTCCGGATTTCACTGGAAAAAATTCGGGCGCGCATTTCAGCCAGTTGTTTGGGCTCGCGGTTTCGCTGGCATTTCTCGTGATGCTGGAAAACTCCGCCATGGCGAGAACGCTGGCCGGACGCAGCGGACATCGAGTGGATGCCAATCAAGATATGTTCGGCCTGGGCGCAGCCAATCTGGCTTGTGCTTACTTGAGCGGGATGCCGGCATCGAACTCGCTTACGCGTTCCATGGCAAACTTTAACAGCGGTGCAGTGACACCCGTTTCAGTGATTGTTTCCGGCCTGATTTGCCTCGCGGGAGCATTAACTCTGGGGCCGATGGTGTCGTATATTCCGCGCGCTGCACTCGGCGTGCTGGTCATGTGCGTGGCCGCAACGCTGATTCATCTGCGGCAGATTCGCGTCTGTCTGCGGGCCACTAAATCCGACGCCTTCGTCTTTATCGCCACGTTGGCGGCCACGTTGATGGTGCCCTTGCATGTCGCCATTTTTACCGGCATCGGTCTTTCGGTGATCCTTTATCTGCGGAAGGCTAGCCGTCCGTCCCTCGTCGAATATGAATTCAACACCGAGGGCCATCTGGCCGAAGCCGCGCAGGATTTCCGGCGGCAGAACCCGGCCATCTCCATTGTGCATGTCGAGGGCGAACTTTTCTTTGGCGCGGCGGAATTGTTCAGTTCCCAAATCCAGCGCGCCTGCTCCGACCCCAACCTGCGGATCATCATTTTGCGATTGAAAAACGCCCGTCATCTTGATGCCACCAGCGTGATGGCTCTGGAGGAACTCATCCGTCAGTTGCGTGCCACCGGGCGAGATCTGCTGGTGAGCGGAGCCATGCGTGATGTTTACCGCGTGCTGAAAAACAGCGGCATGATCGAGGTCATTGGGCGTGAAAACTTTTTCATGGGCAGTGCGGTCAATCCAAATCTGGCCACGCGCAATGCTCTGAAGCGTGCTCAGCAGATTCTCGGTGGACGTGAGGCTGACATCCACATCTTCTATGATCCCCGGCGGCAAACCGGGGCCGGGACTGAAGCATAAAAATGGAGCCGATAGCGGGTAGGTCAGAGCCCGAGACAACATCATTTTTAAAAGTCATCCGCCATCGACTTCTCGCTAAAGTTTAGCCGCTGCTTGCGTAAAAATGAAACTAAAGTCAGCACAAATTCGACTTGAGAAAACAACACATCCGGCTTGGAATACCTTTGGGTGCTGTAAAATAAGATGGTCGCTTTAAAAAACAATTTTCCCCATGAAAAACTATCGCCCGCTGCTCATTCAGGACATGAACCTCCTCATTCCGGGGCTAAAGATCCACCGCATCCGGTTGAATCGGCAACTGCCGGAAGCGCGTTGGACGGAGCACAAGCATGAGCACGATCAGCTTCTCATCTATCTGATGGGTCGTGGTCAGCAGAGGATTGACGGTGCGCTTTATCCGGCCCGGCCCGGGACGGTCTTGCACATTCCACCGGGAACGATGCACGCCTTTGAGCAACAACCTGGACGACAGCCGCTCTGTCTCGTGATTGATCTGGACAT
>JAIOQF010000110.1 GCA_021413535.1 Verrucomicrobiota bacterium | reverse complement strand
CGTCCAGATGACCGGTGAGATACCACCAGTCCGTGCGGAACTCCGGATGACTGCCGTGATCCCTGGGAAACTCAACAGTTTTCCCTGCTTGTGGAATCGCAAAGCCATCGTTCGTCGTCGTTTGCGACCACGCCATTCCTGCCAGCAGCCACAGGGTTATGATGAATTGTTGTGCCATCATCATTCTTCCTCCCAGCGCATCTTCGCGCCCCATTTGCCAACTATGGCCGCCACGAGAGACCCCACGCCAATCACCGCCAGCGCGAGAATCGCGATCTGCCACCACGGCAGTGCGAAGCCCAAGGTCCAGCCGAAGCATTGCTTGTTGATGCGGTAGATGAGCAACCAGCCGAGCCACACTCCGGCGAGGATGCCCATCAGAGTTCCCGCACAAGCCACACCCGCACCTTCCCAGGCTGATGACTGGGCGATCTGCCGTGGCGTCATGCCCAGCGTGCGCAGCGTGCTCAAATCAGCGCGCCGCTCCAGCAACAGGCTCGCCAGCGCAAGCCCCAGCCCGGCCACAGCCACGAAGACGCCGATGACCTCCAGCGCGTGCGTGACCGCAAACGTCTGGCGGAAGATGCGCATGGCCTCACGACGCAGATGAGCGTTCAGGTAAATTGTCAGGCCTGGATTCATGCTTTGCAGCCGGTCGCGCAACGCCTCGGCATCGGTGCCTGGTTGCAGCATCATGGCGACACGCCAGACCATGTCGGTATCGAACCATTCCCGAAATACGTTTTGCGAAATGCTGATCGAGCCGCGCTCATTGCCATAGTCCGAATGAATGCCGGCGATGCGCACGCGATGCCCACCGGGCAGATCCAAGGTATCACCCACCGCCACCTCGAAGCGTTCGGCAAAGCTCTCGTTCATAATCGCTGGCGTAATTCCATCACTCTTCCACCAGGCATCGCCCGTCGGCCGCTGCACCCAGGCATACAAATCGTTTCGTTGGGCGAACCCGGCATTCACACCGAGCACCATCGTTGGCGCGCCCCGCAAGGTGACCGGGCGGGCCTGCAACACAACCACTTCAGCCGCTTCCGGCAGCGCGCGCAGCTTCTCCACCGTCCCGGCGCTGATCAGGTTCGTGCTGCTCGCGCTTTGGGCTCCGGCGCTGGCGACGTAAAGATCGGCTTTCATCGTGCGCTCGATCCAACTGCGCATCGTGTAATCAAAGCTTGCCACCATGATCGCCATGCCCGCTGTCATCGCCACCGCACTCGCCAGCGCCGCCACGGCAAAGCGATGGCGCACCGTGGGACGCCGCAGGTGACTCAACGCCACCCGACCCGTTGCCGAATTCATCTTGAACGACGCGACACGGCGCAAGAGCGAGCCGGCCGCCAGTCCGACGCCGAGCAGCCAGCACAACGCCGCGGCATAGGATGCCAGCGGAATACGCGCACCGCCTTGCAGACGCAGAGTGCCGCATTGCGCCAGAAGGATCGCGCCAAACATCAGAGCCCAGCCGAGCCATTCCGTGGACCACCAGCCGCCACCGCCAAACGTTGCGGCCTTGCGGCCCAGCATTTGAGCCGGCGGTGTGCGCGCAGCTTCACGGGCTGGCCACCACGCGGCGATCAAACTTGTGATGAGCGCGATTCCCATGCTCAAAGCAGCCTCAGCCGCGCTCAGGTCCGCGTTTTGCACGCTCGTGGCTCCATACAAAGTATTCATTGTCTTGCTCACACCGCTCACCGCAGCCTGAGCGCCGACCTGGCCAACCAGAAGGCCCAGGCTGCCGCCGATCAGTCCGAGCAGCATCGCCTCGATTAAGAAAGCCCTTTGGATGTCCACATCGGTAACGCCGAGTGATTTTAGAATTCCGATCTCTTCACGTCGTCGCAGCACGACGCCATCCAGCGCCTGAAAAATCAGGTAACCTCCAACAAAGAGCGCCAGCAACGAGAGGATCGTCAAATTCAAGCGGAACGCCGCCGTCATTGTGCCAGCGAGCGCTCGCCGGTCTTCCGCGCCGCTCACCAGCCAGCGCTCGTGTGCCACTTCACGCAGCAGCGTTCCCGTCTCCTCGCGTAAATCCGGGAAAGAGGGACCGCGCTGCACCAGCACTTCCACGCGATCCACGTTGCCAGTTCGTTGCATGATCTTCTGCGCCGCAGGCAGATCCATCAGCAGCAGATGATCCGGCGGTGCGGGCACACCGGGAACTTCGGGAATGATGCCGGCGATTCTCAACTCCACCACACGCTCATGAAGCACAACAGGCAGCTCATCACCTGGTTTCAGTTGAAGACGCGCTCCAAGTTTTGCACTGATGAACACACCGTCGGCGTCGCCGGTTTGCCATTCCACGGGAGCCCCGCCACGCAGATTCAGCAGCGCCACCCAATCCATGCCGATGAGCCGCCACGTCGTCAACGACCCGATCTCCGCGTTGCGCTTCGGAACGGGTGTCACGGTTTCTTCCACAAGCGGCAGCAGATGAACGGGCCGTTCCGCCAGCGCATCACGCATTTCACGCAGCGTGGTTTCCGGAAGCGGTCCCGTCGCTCCCGTGATCGTCCAGTCCGGCTGACGCGTGATGCCGTCTGTAAAACTTTCGAAACCGGACAATGCGGCCCGATTCGCCAGCCTCATCGCCAGATAGACGCCCGAACCGAGCGCGAGAATCAGCATTAACGCCACCTGCTGCCGCCAGGCCAGTCGCCAGTGCCGTAGCGCGCAGCGTTCGAGAATGATCCAGACGACCTTCATGCCTCGATCAAACAACCGTCATGCATCCGCAGGATGCGTTGGCAGCGGCTGGCGGCCTCCTCGCTGTGGGTGACCATCAACAATGCTGCGCGGGTCTCACGCACAATCTCGTCGAGCAGATCAAGAATTTGCGTTCCGGTTTTGGAGTCAAGATTGCCGGTCGGTTCATCCGCCAGCAGTAGCTTGGGTTTGTGCACGATCGCCCGCGCGATGGCTACGCGTTGCATCTCTCCACCGGAAAGCTCCGCAGGCAATGCGGCGGCACGATGCCTGACACCGACACGTTCCAGCAGCACCCGCACCCGCTCTTCACGCGCTGCCGTAGCAACGCCGAGCAATTGCAATGGCAGTTCCACATTCTCCGCCGCGGTAAGCGTCGGAAGCAGG
>JAIOQF010000100.1 GCA_021413535.1 Verrucomicrobiota bacterium | reverse complement strand
CGCGCACGGCATCCATCGCGGGCGCGAGGTTGGGCAGGTAATTCAGCGAGTCGAAAATGCGGAAGATGTCCATGCCGTTTTGCGCAGCATGTTTGATGAACCCTTTGACGACGTTGTCGGGGTAGTTCGAGTAGCCGACCGCGTTCGATCCACGAAAAAGCATTTGAAAAAGAATGTTCGGCACCCGCTGGCGCAACTGGCGCAGGCGCTCCCAAGGGCACTCGCGCAGGAAACGCATGGTGGTGTCGAAGGTCGCGCCGCCCCACATCTCGAGCGAGAACAGGTTGGGCGTGCGATGGGCGACAGAGTCCGCCACAGCCAGCATGTCGTAGGTGCGGACGCGTGTGGCCAGAAGCGACTGGTGGGCATCGCGGAAGGTGGTGTCGGTGAGCAGGAGGCGTTTTTGTTTGGCGACCCATTCGCGGCAGAACTTGTCGGGACCCATCTCGGTAAGCAATTGCTTCGTGCCTGCGGGCGGCGTGAAATGGCGATCCCACTTCGGCGCGGGAGGCGCGGGGTAGGGTTTGCTCGTCTTGTGGGCTTTCGCGAAGGGATTGCCGTTGACGATCGTATCCGCGAGAAAGGTCAGCAGCTTGGTGGCACGATCCTGGCGCGCGGTGAACTTGAGCAGATCGGGATTGTTGTCGATGAAGCGCGTGGTCGCGAGGCCTTTGCGGAAGTCTTCGTGGTGGAGAACATTCAAAAGGAAAGGGATGTTCGTTTTAACCCCGCGGATGCGGAACTCGCGGAGCGAGCGATCCATGCGGTCGAGTGACTGCTGATAGGTCCGTGCGAAGACGGTGACCTTGACCAGCATCGAATCATAGTAGGGCGTGATGACGGCATTGGTGGTGCCGAGCGCACCGTCGAGTCGCACGCCGAAGCCGCCTGCGCTGCGGTAGGTGAGGATTTTTCCAAAGTCCGGGGTGAAACCGTTCTCGGGATCTTCGGTGGTGATGCGACACTGCACTGCGAATCCGGATTTCTCCACATCATTCTGCTGTGGAAGGTTGAGCGGTTCCTCATGCAAGCGGTGTCCCTGCGCGATGAGAATCTGGCTGCGCACAATATCAATTCCCGTGATCTCCTCGGTGACGGTGTGCTCCACCTGGATGCGGGGGTTCATCTCAATGAAGAACCATTCGCCGGAATCGACATCGACGAGGAATTCAACGGTGCCGGCGTGGGTGTATCTGACTTCTCGTGCAATCTTCAAGGCGGCTTCACAGAGTCCTTCGATGATCTTTTGATCCACTCCGTAGCTCGGCGCCTGCTCGATCACCTTCTGGTGGCGGCGCTGCACGGAGCAGTCGCGCTCGTGCAAGTGCAGCACGCTGCCGTGCTTGTCGCCGAGGATTTGGACTTCGATATGCTTGGCCTTGCCGACAAATTTTTCCAGGAAGACCGCGCCGTTTCCGAAGGCCCGGAGGGCCTCGGTCTGCGCTTCATCGAGCAGCTTCTCCAGATCTTTGGCCTCGCGCACGATTCTCATGCCGCGACCGCCACCGCCGAAGGCCGCCTTGATGATGAGCGGGAAGCCGATCTTCTTCGCGACGGCGAGAGCTTCCTTGCGGTCGCTCACCGGCTCGTCGGTGCCTTCGAGAATCGGCACGCGGAGCTTGCGCGCCACTTCGCGTGCGGCGGTCTTGTCGCCCATCATGTTGAGAATCCGCGAATCGGGACCGATGAAGATGATGCCGGCGTCGGCGCAGGCCTTGGCGAAATGCGGGTTCTCCGAGAGGAAGCCGTAGCCGGGATGAATGGCGTCCACGCCTTTTTCCTTCGCCAGCGTGACGATGCCTTCGAAGTCGAGATAGGCGCCGACCGGTCCCTTTTCCTTGTTGAGTTCGTAGGCTTCGTCAGCCTTGAAGCGGTGCGGACAGAAGCGGTCTTCCTGCGCGTAAATGGCCACGGTGCGGATGCCGAGTTCTGTTGCGGCGCGCATCACACGGATGGCAATTTCGCTCCGGTTGGCGACCATCAATTTTTTGATTGGCCGGATAGTGGGGGAGGATGCGGGCATTGCGTTTCGGGGCATGGAGTGTCGTGCGGCGCGGACAATCCGATGCGGGCCGTGAAATGCAAGGGCCGGTCAAAAAACGTGTGGAGTTTAGCCAGTGGTGCGCAGTCCGGAGGCCAGGGCATTGATGGAGATCAGCAAGTCGGGAATCATGGCGTCGGCGGCAGCTTGATCACCTGTCGCCACTAGTCCCCGCCAATTGCGGAGCAGTTCAATCTGCTGGGCGTGGAGCACACTCAAAGGTTGCTCGCGAATGTCGAGCGTGAACGCCAGTCGCGGGCGCCGCACGGTGAACTCGCCAGCGAAGAAGTGTCCGATTGCCTCCTTGGTGCGCTGGAACTCCGCAATGATCTGGCTGAGAAATCGTTCGCGCAGCGCCGCATCTGGCACCAGCGAGGCATAGCGTCGCATCCAGTCTTCGTTGGCGCTGACGAGCGCGCTTTCGATATTCGTCAGCACGTAGCGCAGGAAGGGGCTGCGCGGAAGGGAACTTGCGAGCAGCGCGTGATCGTGGGGGGATTCTTCACGCAGACGTTGCAAGGCAGCACCGGCACCGAACCAGCCCGGCAGATAAAAGCGCGACTGAGTCCAGGAGAAGACCCAGGGAATTGCGCGAAGATCGGCGAGAGTTGACTGTCCGGTGCGCCGTGCGGGGCGCGAACCGATGCGCGAATTTTCCAACGCATCGAGCGGTGTTGCGGTCCGGTAGAACGACATGAAGTCCGGAGCCAGCAGCAAAACACGATAAGCGTCGCGGCTCCATTCGGCGAGTCGGTCTAGAATTGGCTCCAGCGCCTCGTCATGATGACCGGGATTCCAATGTCGTGCGGTGGCGGAAGCGGCCGAGGCCATCAGCAGTTCGACATTGAAGACCGCGGAACCCAGATGCGCATATTTCTGGGCGATGGTTTCGCCCTGCTCGGTCATGCGCAGTCGACCCTTGAGCGAACCGGGTGGAAGCGCCTCCATGAACCAGTGCGTCGGACCCGCGCCGCGGCCCACCGTTCCGCCGCGACCGTGGAAGAAGACGGGATTCACCGAGTGCTGGGTCGCGATTTGTGAAAGCTCTGACTGTGCGCGATGCAGCGCGACCTGACTGGCGAGGATGCCGCAGTCTTTGTTAGAGTCGGAATAGCCGACCATCATCTGCAGCGATGGAACTTTCTGTGCGGCGATGCTGCGTTGGGTGACCGGATGCTTGAGAAACTCGTCGGCAATGCCAGGCCCGGCTTCGAGATCGGGCATCGTTTCAAACAAGGGTGTCACCGGAAGCGGGCAGCGCAGACCTTCCGGCGTGAGTTCCATCAAGCCCGCCTCACGAGCGAGAAGGTAGACGACCAGTAAATCTTCCACGTTGCGGGTCATCGAAACAATGAGCGCGCCCAAGCCGGCGTTGCCGTGTTTCGCTCGATGATCCGCCAGCACACGATGGCAGGCTAGCACCGTGTCCGCTTCCGATCCTGCCGACATGCCCGGTGAAAGGAAGGGGCGTGGGGAGGCAAGTTCGCGTTCCAGCAGTCCGCGTTTCCGTTCAGTGCTCCACTCAGCGAAATTCGCGCCGCCATCTACTCCTGCGGCAGCAAGCAACTGTGAGAGCGCCTTCTCGTGAAACGCGGAGTTTTGACGAATGTCGAGATCGGCGGAATGAAAACCGAAGGCTGCGATTTGCCTGCGGAACGGCACCACCCACTGACGCACGAGTGCGCTTGCGCCGGCTAGATTCAGGGAGGCGGCGAAGATCGCGAGATCGGCATCAAGTTCCCCGGGCAAGACATACGCAGCGGGTGAGTCTGGATGGTCAATGGCCAGCAGCACTTTCGCGCGCATCAGGAAAGCAGCGCCGCGCCAGGGTTCTTCGCGATTACGCTCGAGGATGTATTCCACATCCACGCCAGGTTGACCGCGCAGTTCGTGAGAGAGTCTTTCGATCAGCTTCGTGAGTGCTGCAGGGATCTGTTGGAAGAGCGGGCTGAGCGGGACGTTGTGGCCGAGTGCTTCCAACGCGCGGCGTTGCACCCGGAGTGCATTGACGCGCAGTGCACGCAAGGCGTTGCGGGTGACGTCAGCGGTCACGAAGGGATGACCATCGCGATCGCCGCCGATCCAGGTGCCGAATCGCACGAGCGGCGGCAGATCATCGAGAGACTGCGGATTGAAACCGGCGACCTCCCAAGCTTCGCAGAGATGAGTATGCGCCCGGGCCAGTGCTTCCGGAAATACTTCGCGCAAGTAATGCAACGCGTTATCGAGCTCGGCTTCGATGCTGGGTCGCGTGACGTGGATTTCACCAGTGCGCCAGAGGCTCTCGAGCTGAATTTCAATCTGACTCGTAAGCCGGTGCTGTTCGCGCGGGGTGAGGTCCGCGTTCTCGTGGCGGTTCATCAGGCTGTAAATTTCCCGATGCCGCTCCTGCGCTGTTTGGCGCTTAGCCTCGGTGGGATGAGCCGTGAGCACGGGTTCGACAAGCACACTGCGCAGGACATTGAGGATTGCCATCTCACTGAGACCGGCTTCGCGCATCTGGTGCAGGTTGTCGGGCCAGAGACCTTTTTCCGCGACCGGGCTGCGCAGGATTTCCCGGAGTCGGCGCACGCGTGCGGCAGTGCGTTCCTCCACGATGTTCAGCAGCTGGAAGGCGATGGAGTAAGCCTGGCCCAGCTTGCGACCACCAGCGACGGCGCATTCTTGTTTTTCATCGAGCCAGGGGAGTTGGGCGGCGAGATCGGATTCACCGATGCGATTGAGCGCGGCGGCAAACGACTCCATCAAGAGCCGGAGGTCGGCTTTGAGGAGATTGAAACCGTGTTCGCGGAGGGATTCGTGAGCGGGGGAAGACATGGGCGAGCTGATGATAGCAGAAATGATGCCCTGATTCCTTAGGCTTGCATAGAATCTCCGCATTGCGTGCGACAGAAACCTCCGCTAGATGAGCCCCATGTCGTTGCACGTCCTGTCTCATCCTCTGGCCCACTCGGTGCTCACGGAACTACGTGATGAACGAACCCCGCCGCGCCGCTTCCGTCGGCTCTGCAACGAGATCACGGCTTTTCTCGTCATCGAAGCGACGCGCACACTTCCGACGAGGCCGCGCACCGTGCGCACGCCGATTCAGGATTGCATTGGTGTGGAAATCTCTGCGCCGACACTGGTGGTTCCCGTGTTGCGGGCCGGTCTGGGCATGGTGGAGCCGGTGCTGGATATGTTGCCGGACGCGCAGGTCGCGCACGTCGGCATTCAGCGCGATGAGAAAAGCGCGCAGCCCATGCCTTATTATACAAAAATCCCTCCGCTGGCGGATCAGCGCATTTTCATCGTGGACCCCATCCTCGCCACCGGTGGCACGCTGGCACACGCGGTGCAGTCACTTAAGGATCGGGGCGGCAAGCATTTCACCGTGCTGGCCATCGTCGCGGCTCCCGAAGGCATAAAATTCATGGAGGAGCATCATCCTGATGTCAGCATCTTCACCGCCGCGCTTGATGAACGGCTCAATGAAAAATAATACATCGTGCCCGGACTGGGAGATTTTGGGGACCGGCTGATGGGAACGTGAGCGGCGTTCGATTAGTTGCGAATATTCATGGCACGTTGTGGCCGACTTCTGCCAAAGCTGCCTGCCGTTGCAGGTCGAGTTCTTTGCGTGTTTTTGAATCGGCGTATTGCAGCCATGTGTCGTGCGAGACCCGAGGCTGCTGGAGGATGAACTTTTCTATGGCGAGAAGAGCTTCCTTGCGCACAACTCTATCTTTGATCGCGTTCAACCATCCGAACGCAGCAGGTGCGTCGGTCAGCATCCATTGGGAAACGATGTGGGTGATTCCTGCCTGACGAGCTGCCCCGGGTTGAAAGGAGGCGGCCCACGCGGCGGCATCCGCAGCCGATTGGGTGGCCCAGCGCTGGAGGACTTGGACTACGGCCACGTCAAAATCACGACCGTCAACTCCGGTTTCTGAAAGCAGGACGGCGGCGCGTCGCGGATCGGTCTCGGACAAGACGATGGCGATCTGGCTGCTGGCGGCGGCGATTTCCAGTTCGGAGCCAGCGTTGCGCGCCCAGGCGATGGCGGCTTCCATGTCTTGTTCGGCAAGCCGCATGGCGTAGTGCTGGATCAAGCGGATTTTTTCTACGCTGTCCGTCCGCAATTTCAGAAACGCTTCGCTCGCGAGATCGGGATCAATGTCGAGAGCGTTCCATGCGACGATGGCGAGTGCTTTTTCGCGGGCAGCGGGAGATTCGATTTTGAGGTCAGTTTCCAGATTCGCCCGGAGTGCTGCGGGTGTGATCGGAGCTTGCTCGACAATGGCTGGTGGGGCTTCGGTTTTGACGGTTGCTTCCAGGGTTGATGGAGATTGCGCAGGCGAGTCCGAAA
>JAIOQF010000099.1 GCA_021413535.1 Verrucomicrobiota bacterium | reverse complement strand
GGTTCCCCGCGGCCTCCCGCAGCAGCAGCGCACGCTTTCGTTCTACTCCCCAGCGATAGCCGGATAAACTCCCATCAAGCCGCAACACCCGATGACAAGGAATGGCCACCGCAATCGCATTGGCCGCGCAAGCTGACGCCACCGCACGCACAGACTTCGGCGATCCGATGCACTGCGCCACCTCCAAGTAGCTGGCCGTGGTGCCGACCGGAATCCCGCTCAACGCTTTCCAAACTCTTTGCTGAAACGCCGTGCCGCGCAAATCTAGCGGCAGTTTTAGTCCAGCACGCGGCGCCTCCACAAAACCTACCACCTGAGCAACGATACGCTCAAACTTCTTGTCACCACCGATCAATCGCGCCTTGGGAAAACAATCTTGTAGCTCCCTGCCGAGCTGGTTCGGATCATTACCAAGCGAAATTGCACACACTCCCTTTTCCGAAGCCGCCACCAGGATCGAGCCCAGAAAACATTCACCAACGGCAAAACGAATCGTTTCACCCGGGCCGCCTTCGCGAAAACTCTTGGGCTTCATGCCGAGCATCCGCGATGAATCCGCATAGAAGCGACCATTGGAATTGAACCCCGCTTCATAAATGGCTCCAGTCACGGTGTCATGTTTAGAAAGTCCCCGCCGCATCCGCTCCGCGCGATGGGCCATGGCATACGCTTTCGGCGTGAGTCCGGCGATCTTCTTGAACACACGAAGAAAATGAAAACGACTCATGCCTGCCGACTTCGCCAGCACATCAAGAATTGGGAGTTCTTTCGCTGTTTCAATGGTGCGGCAAGCTGCAGCGATAGCGGCAGTGTGTTCTTCGAGTAAAGCTGGGCCATGCGGCCGACAACGCAGGCACGCGCGAAATCCAGCTCGCTCGGCCGCTTTGCAAGATGAATGGAACTGAACGTTCTCACGTCGGGCGCGCCGGGCCGCACAGGACGGCCGGCAATACACGCCCGTTGTTCTGACTGCGTAATAGAAATTGCCGTCAGCCTTACTGTCACGTTGAACCACAGCTCTCCAGCGGGCGGTATCGGTGGCATATTTGCCGGTTCCTGCTATCAGGCTGAACCTCGATGATGTCTTCGTTGATTTCATGCTGACTGCCATCATGACCCATCACTGAAAACAAAAACTCCGGTTCTTGCTTTTGAATTCGGAAATCTTTTCTTGTTTCGCTCAACTCATCTCGATCACCGCTTTCACTACGCCGCTTCCGGGTTCCAATAATCCTGGAAAAGATTGCGGAATCTCTGGGAACTTCAGTCGGTGCGTGATCCACGCCTGCGTGTTAATCGTCCCCTCGCGGATCAATCCAATGATGCGGGTAAAATCAGCCGCGACCGCGTTGCGCGAGGCCAGCAATGTCAGTTCTCGGCGATGAAACAACGGATCGTTCAACGGCACCGGCTCCGTGGTGATACCGACATAAACCACGCGCCCGCCAAAGGCCGCAAACTCGAACGATCGGGCCATGCAGCCCGCATTGCCCGTGGCATCGAACACAACATGGGCCAGCTTGCCATCCGTCAGGTCAGCGAATGCGGCCGGCTCCAGCGCCGCGTGCACCTCCTTGATACCGTAGGTATTCTTCACAAAATCACGGCGACCTTTATTCGGCTCGACGACAAAAACATTCGCCCCAGTCAACCTGGCAAACTCCAGAACGCTGAGCCCGATCGGACCCGCCCCGATGATGAGAACATTGTCTCCCACCTCCGGCGCGCCGCGATCCACCGCATGACAGCCGATGGCCAGCGTCTCCACCAAGGCGAGCTGGTCGTATTTTAGATCATTCGACGGATGCAGTTTGTGCGCCGGGAGCACGATGCGAGGGCGCAGACCACCATCGCGATGCACCCCGATCACTTCGAGTTTTTCGCAGCAATTCGTTTTACCCAGCAAGCAAGTAGGGCAGCTTCCGCAGTTCAAATAGGGCTCCACGGAACAGCGATCACCCGTCTTGATATTTTTTACCGCATCACCGACTGCGAGCACCTCGACCCCGAGTTCATGTCCGAGAATGCGTGGATACTGGATGAAGGGCATCTTCCCCAGATATCCGCTCACATCCGTCCCACAGACACCGACGGCATAAACTTGGACAAGAGCCTCACCCGACTTCAATAGGGAGGGTTCATCCTGTTCGATAAATTCAAACTTTTTCGGAGCGGAAAGAGCGAGTGCAATCATGGGAAAAGATTTAAGCCGGTTGAACCCAACGGTCTGCAAATCTCACGCCTGTAAATGCACGCCGCTCAAACTCCCTCGCCCGACCCTACCGAAGCGCCAGCGGCCTCGACATCGGTCGGCCCCAGGCTGATGAACTTCAGCAGCTTGGCTTCCGCTTCAGCGATGACCTTGACGGAATCGCCTTCGTGGATGTCACCGCGCAACAGACTTTCTGCGAGCGGATCCTCGATGTGCTTCTCCACGGCGCGCCGCATGGGGCGGGCACCGTATTGCGGATCGTAGCCTTCCTTGATGAGGAACTCGCGAGCGCTGTCATCCAGCGTGAGAATGATACGCTTCTTCACGAGACGAGCGAGCACCTTGCTGATTTCCAGATCCACGATGCGGCTGAGTTCGGGCTTCTCCAACATGCGGAAGACAATCAGATCATCGAGTCGGTTGATGAACTCCGGCTTGAAGTTCTTCTTGGCAGACTCCAAGACCTTGTCCTTCATGCTGCCGTAGTCGCCATTGTCCTGACCCATGGCTCCGAAGCCCAGGCTGGTCTGACGCTTGATGCTTTCGGCACCAATGTTCGAAGTAAGGATGACGATGGTGTTCCGGAAGTCGATCTTGCGGCCAAAATTGTCCGTGATCTTGCCTTCTTCGAGAATTTGCAAGAGCAGGTGCATCACATCGGGATGCGCTTTCTCGACTTCGTCAAAGAGCACGACTGAATATGGGCGACGCCGCACCGCTTCGGAAAGCTGGCCGCCCTCTTCATAACCAACGTATCCGGGAGGCGCGCCGATCAGTCGGCTGGCAGTGTGCTTCTCCATGTATTCCGACATGTCGAGCTGGATAAGCGCCTCCGTGGAGCCGAACATGAATTCCGCAAGATTCTTCGCGAGGAAGGTTTTGCCGACGCCCGTAGGTCCGAGGAAGATGAATGAGCCGATGGGGCGCTTGGGATCTTTAAGATCCGCGCGACTGCGGCGCAGGGCTTTGCTGATGGCAATGACCGCTTCGTCCTGACCGATGACGCGCTTCTTGAGTTCGTCTTCCATCTTGAGCAATTTCTCGGCCTCAGCCTGCTCCATGCGCTGGAGCGGCACGCCAGTCCACTTGCTGACGACGGACATGATGTCGTCTTCCGTGACGTCGACGATCTTTTCAGTGTTGCCTGTGCGCCATTTTTCCAAGACATCATCGTGACGCTTCTTCGCGTCCTTTTCCCGATCACGCAGGCTGGCGGCTTTTTCGAAGTCCTGATCCTTGATGGAAACTTCTTTCTCAGCACGAATTTGCTCCATTTCCGCCTCGATGGTTTTAAGTTCCGGCGGACGCGTCATCGCAGAGATGCGCGCCTTGGCACCAGCCTCGTCCATGATGTCGATGGCCTTGTCCGGCAGATACCGCGAAGGCAGATAACGGCTGCTGAGATGCACAGCCTGTTCCAGCGCCTTGACCTCGTAGCGCGCCTTGTGGTGTGTCTCGTATTTGCCTTTAAGACCCTGGAGAATCCGAATAGCGTCCTCAACGCTCGGCTCCTCCACCTTGACGGTCTGAAAACGACGCTCGAGCGCGGCGTCCTTCTCGATATATTTGCGGTATTCATTCAAAGTGGTGGCACCGCAGCACTGCAACTCACCGCGCGAAAGTGCGGGCTTGAGAATGTTGCTGGCATCCATCGCACCTTCCGCGCTGCCGGCACCGACGATGGTGTGCAGTTCGTCGAGAAACAGAATGACGTTCTTCGTGCGGCGGATTTCATCCATCACCGCCTTGATGCGTTCTTCAAACTGGCCGCGGTATTTCGTGCCGGCCACCATGAGCGCGAGATCGAGCACGATGACTTTCTTGTCGCGCAAAAGCTCCGGCACATTGCCAGCGGCGATTTCCTGCGCCAGACCCTCGATGATCGCAGTCTTGCCGACGCCCGCTTCACCGATGAGCACGGGATTGTTCTTGGTGCGGCGACAAAGGATCTGGATGACGCGCT
>JAIOQF010000109.1 GCA_021413535.1 Verrucomicrobiota bacterium | reverse complement strand
GGATTGTTCTTGGTGCGGCGACAAAGGATCTGGATGACGCGCTCGATCTCGCTGGCGCGGCCGATCACGGGATCGAGTTCATTTTTCTGCGCCAGTTCAGTGAGATCGCGACCGAATGCGCGCAATGCCGGCGTCTTGGATTCTTTTTTCTGGGCACCGCCGCCTCCGCCACCTCCGGCGTTTTCACCCTCATCTTCATCTTCCTCACCGCCGAAATTAGGATCAAGTTCCTTGAGAATTTCGGTGCGGGCTTTTTCCAGATTCACCTCAAGGTTGCGCAGCACCTGGGCGGCTACGCCCTCGCCTTCACGGAGCAATCCCAGCAGCAGATGCTCGGTGCCGACATACGAATGATTGAGCGCCTTGGCTTCCTTCGACGCGAGCGCGAGAACTTTTTTCACGCGCGGAGTGTAAGGAATGTTGCCAGCCATCTTGGTGTCTGGGCCGGAGCCCACCTGCTGTTCCACCTGCATGCGAACCGTGTCGAGATCGACACCGAGTTTCGTCAGCACGTTGACGGCCACGCCTTGCCCAAGCTTGATGAGACCAAGCAGCAGATGCTCGGTTCCAACGTAGTTATGGTTGAAGCGGTCAGCCTCTTTGCGGGCGAGGGCCAGCACTTGCTGGGCGCGCGGGGTAAAGTTATTCATCATCGGGTTCAGGGGGTTGCCCCGCATCGGCGGGATCACTAGTAGATACGTTACGAGGCCCGGGGACGGATTTCAACTTCTCACGGGTTATTTCCGCGCGACGGCTGTCGCGCCCTTCGGGTGACAAATCTTTCCGCGCCGCGAGCTGCAAGTGCGCAGGCTGAATCTCCAGGAGCAGCATGTCGATGAGACCGCGATCACATCCAGAAACCAGATCGAGATCAGCCCCCAGCCGGAGCAGCGAAAGATAGTTCAGAGCCTCCTTGGAATTGAGAATGTGCGCAAACCGGAGCGTGGCATAAGCGCGACCAACCTGATCGTTCAGCATCACCGGGCTTTCTTGGCGGAGTTTTTCCCGTGCGTTGTTCTCCGCCTGCACGATGTGCTCGGCCACGCCTTCGATGCGGCTGATTAATTCCGCTTCCGTCTCGCCCAGCGTGTGTTGATTGGACACTTGAAAAAGATTGCCCAGCGCCTCGGTGCCTTCGCCATAAAGTCCGCGCACGGCCAGTCCGATCTTGTTCACGGCATTCATCACCTGCTTGATCTGATCAGTCAGCACCAAGGCCGGCAGATGAAGCATGACGGAAGCTCTCATGCCGGTGCCGACGTTCGTCGGGCAGGCGGTGAGATAACCCAATCGCTGATCCCATGCATAGGGAAGCTGCTTTTCCAGTTCGGAGTCCACCGCGTTGATCATTTCATGCGCGGTGCGCAGGTCCAGCCCGGCCCGGATGCCCTGCATGCGGAGGTGATCTTCTTCATTGATCATGATGGCCACGCTCTGGCGACGATCAATCACCACCGCGCAGCCGGTGGATCGCGCTGCATGTTCCCGGCTCACGAGATGACGCTCGACCAGCACCTGTTTGCGGGTCTTGGTGAGGTTCGAGTATTGCTCATCAAATCCGTCCTTCATCACCGGAAGGTTCGCGATGACCGGTCTCACATCGGCCAGCAACTCCGTGCGCTTGCGTTCCGAGGCCCAGCCGGGAAACGGCCAGCCGCGCATATTCCGCGCCAGCCGAATGCGCGAGGTCATGACCACGTCCGAATGAGGGCCGCGACCCTGCATCCAGTCAGCGGGATTTTTCAAGAGTGTGGAAAGGAGCATGGTTGATCTTACTTACGAATTGGGAAACACAAGAGCCGCAAAGGTTCAATCAAGCCGATTTTGACCTGCGCCTCCAACGGGAACAAATGAGTTGAAGCGAGACTCAACCTCATTGCTTCGCATTGGAAGTTCACTTTTTTGTCTCCATCTCCCGCACTTCATCGCGCAGGCGCGCCGCGTCCTCGTAGCGTTCCTCGGCCACCGCGCGCTCGATGGCACTCTTCAATTCAGCCATTCGCTTCTTCGCACTGACCTTCGGCGGCGGAACTTCCTCGTTGATGACGGAAGTCTTCGCGACCGGTGGCGGCAACTTGCCGGGCACCTTTCCAATATGACGCGTGCCCTTGTGCATGGCGCGAAGCATGTTGTCCAGGTCGGCCCCAAATGTTTGATAACACTCTGGACAGCCGAGCCGGCCGATTTTCTTCAAATGCGCCCGGGTGAACCCGCAGGCCGGACAGGCCAGCGCATCATCTTCAGCGGTCTCATGTTTCGTCTTCCCCTGACTCGCCGCCCCAATGAGAAAATCCGCCAGTTGAAATCCCGTCGGATCCGTGACGCCTTTTTCCTTCGAGCACTGTTCGCACAAATTCGCCTGCGTCATCTTCCCTTCCACGATCTGCGTGAGGAAGACGCTGGCTTCTTTGTCGCACATGTCACATTTCATCGTCTTATCAAGAATACGTCACGGCGGTGCCCGTGGAGTTGACCAATACCTTGAATTTTTCCACGAGCTTCTGCGTCAGCGGGCCGGGCTTCCCATCGCCGATACTGCGGCGATCCAGCACCACGGCGGCAATGACCTCCGCCGCACTCCCCGTGAGAAAGCATTCATCCGCTGTGAAAACATCGTGCCGCGTCAGACTCGCTTCATGACATACGACGCCCATATCATTCAGTAAATCAATCACCGCTCGACGCGTGATGCCGTCAAGCGCACCTGCAGAAATCGGCGGCGTGAAGACTACGCCGCGTTTCACGATGAAAAGATTATCGCCGGTGCACTCGGCCACATAGCCTTGTTCGTTGAGCATCACGCCCTCCTCGGCACCGCCTTGAATGGCCTCGATCTTGGCCATGATGTTGTTGAGATAGTTGAGCGACTTGACCATCGGGCTCAGCGCGCCGTGCGCCGTGCGCCGTGTGGCGCAGGTCACCAGCGTCAGGCCCGTGTTGTACATCTCGTCGGAATAAAGCGCGATCTT
>JAIOQF010000153.1 GCA_021413535.1 Verrucomicrobiota bacterium | reverse complement strand
ATGACGGCGGGACCACTGCGGGATGAGATGAAAGCGCGGGTGTTGCTGTTGAGTGGCACGGGTTCTTGCGCCTGGGGAAAACGTCGCGACGGACGTGCGGTGCGCTTCGGGGGTAGAGGACACATTCTTGGTGATCAAGGTAGTGCGTGTGATATCGCGCTGGCCGCGTTGCGGCGGATTGTTTATCAACATGACGTGATTGGAAAATTTCCGCGACTGGGCGAAGCGGTGTTGCGGGCTGTTCAACTCAATGATCCGGACGATCTGATTCCCTGGACTCTGGAGGCGACCAAAGACGAATTGGCGCGACTGGCGGTGACGATCTTTCAAGAAGAGCGGCGCGGGGATGCGATTGCGCGTGAGGTGGTGCGCAGTGCAGTGGAGAAACTGGCAGACATGGCGTTGCACTGTGCGGCGCATCTGCTGCCACGTCGCGGCAAGGTGCAGTTTGTTCTGGCCGGCGGAGTGCTTTTGCAGCAGCGCGCGTTTGCCGCTGCGGTGCGCCGTCGTATTCATGCTCACTGGCAATACGCAGAAATCGTCAGCCTGCGCGGTGATAGCGTGAAAGGCGCGGTAGAGATGGCGCGCGCGCTGGGTGCGAACGTGCAACATCGAACAAAGAAACATGATGCATTTTTGTTTGATGCTGAAAGTTCAAGGTTCGATGTTCGATCTTCGCCAGTTTCGATGGAATTACTGGCGCTATCTCCGACGGAACAGCGCAATCCCAAGTCAATGAATCTCGACACGCTGTCGCTAACGGCGGCGGTGGAATTGATGCTGCGGGAAGATGCCACAGTGCCGCGCGCGATCTTGCGCGAGAAGAATGACTTGGTCTGGCTGCTGCGCAAAGTGATCGCGGCTTTCAAGACGGGTGGTCGATTGTTTTATGTCGGCGCTGGCACCAGTGGTCGGCTGGGTATTCTCGATGCCAGTGAATGTCCGCCGACGTTCCGCACATCACCGGAGCAAGTGCAGGGAATCATCGCCGGTGGACGGCGCGCTATTTGGAATGCGGTGGAGGGCGCGGAGGATGAATACGAAGGTGGTGCGGTGGCGACACGGCATCGCGGGGTGAGGAAAGGCGACGTGGTGCTGGGTATCGCGGCGAGCGGTCGCACCCCATTTGTCTGGGGTGCGTTGCATGAGGCAAAGCGGCAAGGTGCGGTGACGGCGCTGCTTAGTTTTAATCCGAAGCTGGAAGTCGCGCGGACGCTTCGTCCACATAAGATGATCCTCATCAATACCGGTTCCGAGGTGCTGACGGGTTCCACGCGTTTGAAGGCTGGCACAGCGACCAAGCTGGTGCTGAACATGCTGACGACGCTGGCGATGGTCCACACCGGCAAGGTTTTGAGCAATCTGATGGTCGATCTCCATCCCTCCAATGCCAAGCTGCGAGATCGGGCGGTTCGTTTGGTCTGCGAGCTTAAAGGATGTGATTGCGCCACCGCACGCGCAGCATTGGAAGCGGCTGATTGGGATGTGAAGCAGGCTGGGACGCGGCTCTCATCGTTGCGCTGAGATTCCTTCGGATCGCGGGCTTCCCGCTTTATGAATGGGAAAATCATTTGCCGAACGGCTGAATCTTTGGACAGTCGGCGTTTGCTTTTCTGAAGATGGATATAACGGATACCAGCCCCGAAAAATCACCGCCAATCGACCGCAACCGTGAGTTGTTGAAGACAGCGAGGGCGGAGGTTTATAAATCAGCCGGGGGCACGGATTTAAATGTCCACATTTGGGAGCCGGAAAAAAGTCCGCCATATCCGAAGTCGGCGGTGGCATTTTTTTTCAGCAGCGGTTGGGACAGCGGGCAGCTGAGTCAGTTCGCACCGCATTGTGTTTATTTTGCGTCGCGCGGCATGACGGCGATGGTTTTTGATTATCGGGTGAGTTCGCGGCATGGCACGACGCCGCTGGAGGCGATGGCAGACGCGCGTTCTGCGATGCGCTGGTTGCGACAAAATGCTTCTGATCTCGGTATCAACCCAGGAAAGATCGTGGGCTCTGGTGGTTCGGGCGGAGCGCACATCATTGCCGCTGCGGCGCTGTTGCAAGGGCCGGATGAACCTGCGGAAGATCTGTCTGTAACATGCGCGCCCAACTGCCTGGTGTTGTTCAGTCCGGTTTTGGATACCTCGAAGAAAGGCTTCGGTTATGATCGCTACCCGACGCCTGAACTGTCCAAGCAGGCGAATCTATTCAATGCCATCAGACCGGGCTTGCCTCCGCTGTTGGTTTTTCACGGCACGACTGATCGCGTGGTCCCCTATGATACTTCGGCGCTCTTCGTGAAGAAGATGAAGAAGAAAAAAAATACCGCCGAAATTGTGGCCTTCGAGGGGCAAGGGCATGGCTTTTTCAATTTGAATGTGTCGTTCGAGATGTATCAGAACACGCTGATGGCGATGGATGATTTCTTTGTCGCACAGGGTTTCATTGAGAATGATCCTGAATCCCGAATGGAAGTGCTTTGATGGCATTGGCAGTGGTGCCTGAGTGATTTGCACCAGGTCAGTGATCGCAGGGTGCAGTTATATTGTTATTTTCTATTATGAAACAAACACGATTAATCTTCGCGCTGACCGCGCTACTCTTGACGCTCCATTCTGCAAATGCCGAGACATGGCCGCAGGATACGAGTGATCTTAAACCGGAGAACAAGGTGGTATTCGGTGCACTGGAGAACGGACTGCGTTATGTCATCTTTCCCAGCAAGACGCCGTTGCCCGGACATGCGAGCATGAGGCTTTATATCAATGCCGGATCACTTATGGAGGAGGACGATCAGCAGGGGATGGCGCACTTCCTGGAGCATCTGGCATTCAATGGTTCGAAACATTTTCCCGCAGGCACGATGGTGGAAAAATTCCAGCGGCTCGGCATGGGCTTCGGTGCGGATACCAATGCCCACACCTCATTCAAGGAAACGGTATACAAATTGGAACTGCCGCGCGTGGACGAGAAAATGCTCGCTGAGGGCCTGCAACTTTTTCGTGATGATCTCGATGGCATGTTGTTGGAGAAAAAAGAAATCGACCGCGAGCGTGGTGTCATCTTGAGTGAAAAGCTGGCGCGCGACTCGGTGGAGACTCGCGTCATGGAGGAGGGTTATCGCTTTTCCCTGCCGGACGCACTACTGCCGAAGCGGTTGCCGATTGGCCTTGAAGAAACGATCAAGCAGATGCCTCGGGAGCGCTTCGTAGATTTCTACGAAAAGTGGTATACGCCGAAGCGCGCGGTCGTGGTGATCGCCGGTGATGTCGATGTGCCGTTGGTGGAAAGTTTGATCAAGAAGCAATTCTCCGATGCCAAGCCGAGGCGTGGTGATGCGGCGGATCCTGATCTCGGCAAAGTGACGGCGGGCAGGGGACTGGTGGCTCGTTTGAAGACAGAGATGGAGGCGCCTGCGACGGAGATTTCCATCGAGACATTGTCGCCGGCATCGAAGGAGCCAGATACCATGGCCAAGCGCCGCGCCCGCATGGTGCGCAACTTGGCCGATGCTGTGATCAACCAGCGCTTTTCCGAAATCGCGAAAAAAGAGGGCTCGCCAATCATGGAGGGTCAAGCCAGCAATTCCGAGATGTTCAAGTTCGTCCAGAGCAACAGCATCGACGTGCAGTGCAAGCCGGATCAATGGAAGGCTGCGCTGGCCTTGGCGGAGCAGGTGCTGCGTCGTGCGTTGGAACATGGTTTTACCAACGCGGAGTTCGACGAGGCCAGGGCCACGATATTGAAAGGCGTGCGGCTGCGTTCCGAGGGCAGTGAGACGCGGCAGAATCGGGCGCTGGCGGATTCGCTGGTGGTATCTCTCGCAGCGGAGCAGGTCTACACCGATCCGGCGGATGATTTGAAGCGTGTAGAAAAACAACTGGCGGAGATCACGGCTAGTGAGAGTCTCGCTGCCTTGCGCAAGGCCTGGGATTCGAAGGACATTCAGATTTTTATTGGCGGCAATTTGAAACTGGATGATGCGGAGAAGACCATCCTGGCGGCCTATCAGGAAAGTCGCAAGACGCCGGTCAGTGCGCCTCAGCAGGACACGGAAGCACATTTTGCTTATGCAGAATTTGGTGCGCCTGGAAAAATCATGAAGCGGGTTGAGGTGAAAGACTTGGAGGTTACACAAGTGATCTTTGAAAATGGAGTGCGCGCGAATTTGAAGAAAACTGATTTTGAAAAGAACTCTGTGCGTCTTTTGGTGAACTTTGGTGGCGGAAAGTTATCGGCACCATCGGACAAGCCGGGTCTCATTCCGTATACGCAGAGTGTTTTTGAAGCGGGTGGTTTGGAGAAACACAGCGTGGATGACCTGCGGAGGCTTTTTGCCAGCAAGACGGTGGGAATTGATTTTGCGGTCGGTGACGATGCTTTCATGCTGAGTGGTCGCACCACGCCGGGAGATTTGCGGGATGAACTGGGACTGGCCTGCGCGTATCTCGCTGCACCGGGCTACCGCGAGGAGGCGGATCGTCAGTTGCGGAAAAACTTTGATTCGATCTACACACAGCTGGAGCACACCGCCGAGGGCGTGATGCAGAATCAAGTTGTTGGGTTTATTCACGGCGGCGATTTTCGTTTCCAGTTTCCGCGGCGTGAAGTGATGGAGCAGCGCAATCTCTCGGAGATGAAAGCCTGGCTGGCGCCGGAATTGAACAGCAGTTATTTGGAGATTGCCGTGGTGGGAGACATTGATGTGGAAAAAACTTTGGAAGCTATTGCTGCTACTTTCGGTGCGCTGCCGAAGCGCGCGGAGCGGAAACCGGATTACACGAAGGAACGCCTGGTGCAATTTCCCGCGGAACCGAAAGACAAGGACTTTGTCTTCAACACTGATATCCCGCGAGCTTATGCGTTGGGTTATTGGCCGACTGGAGACATGAGCGACATCCGACGTGTCCGCCGTCTCAGTTTACTGGCGGAGATTCTTGATGATCGCTTGCGGCTCAAGATTCGCCAGGAACTTGGTGATTCCTACAGTCCTGCTAGTTATCAAGTGCCGAGCGACACCTTCACTGGATACGGTTATATCACAGCGATGGCCACGCTGAAGCCCGAACAAGTGGCGAAGGTTAAGCCGATGTTTCTCGACATTGCCCAGGAGATGGTCACCGGCGGCATCACGGAAGATGAATTCCAGCGCGCCCGCGCACCGATGCTGGAGTCGCTGACCAAGATGCGGCGAGATAATGACTATTGGCTCAAGCGCGTCCTGCGCAACTGTCAGGAGCAACCCCAGCGACTGGACTGGGCGCGCACCATGGTGGACGATCTGAATTCAGTGACGCGGGACGATATTGCTGCTCTGGCCAAGCAATATGCGACGAGCGCGAGAGCTGTCACCATAGGCCTAATCCCTGAGCAGAAGAAGTAACGGAAACCGGCTGAGGCTACATTGATGCTGGGCAACGTAAAAAATCCTCCACTTCTCGCTTGCGGGCGGGAGAAATCGTGTTAGACATCCCGGCTCCCCGCGCTGCTTAGTCGGTGCGGGTTAATTTTCTCCAAACACATGCAAGTCCGTTCCTCCATCAAGCGCCTCTGCGAATCCTGCCGTATCATCCGGCGGAAACGAGTGGCGAGAGTCGTCTGTAAAAACCCGCGCCACAAACAGCGCCAGGGCTGAACCTTTTTAATCGCACCCATCATGGCCCGACTACTTGGCATTGAGATTCCAAACGAAAAGCGCATTGAGGCTTCACTCCCTTATGTTTACGGCATTGGATGGCCGCTCGCAAAAAAAATCCTGGCTGAGGCCGGAATCGATCCCGGTGTCCGCACTGGAGAATTGACTGACGAGCAACTGGCGAACATCAGCCATATCGTGGCTGCGAAAAAGATTCCAGTCGAGGGTGACCTTCGACGTGAGATCAGCGCGCACATGAAGCGCCTCATGAGCATCAATTGCTACCGCGCCATCCGTCATCGCCGCAGCCTTCCCGTGCGCGGTCAGCGCACCAAGACCAACGCCCGCACCCGTAAAGGCAAACGCAAAACCGTCGGTGTGCAGCGCAATCCCGACGCCAAAGCCGGCAAGGTGTAATCGAGCACCAAGTTTGCCCCACTTAATTATTTGATTCTATGGCTGAAGAAACTGTGATCCCAACCGCCGCTAC
>JAIOQF010000152.1 GCA_021413535.1 Verrucomicrobiota bacterium | reverse complement strand
CGATCGAACTATGACACCTGAAACTCCGACTCGCGAACGCTCCTGGCTCCATTGGGGGCTGCTGGTGGCCGGGCTCTATCTCACCTGGTTCATGGCACTAACGCTGCCGCTGCTCGCCACCTGCTTTCCGACAGATTTTTTCAAAAATGGTCTCAAGGGGGTTCTGGAGATCTACTTGTCCTGGCAATATTTGGTCATCATCGGCATCCTGGCCCTGAGCCAGTTTCTTTTTCTGCGGGTGCCGGTCAGGATCGTGACAAAACGACCGGTTCCCCGGAAGTCGATCTGGCTGCCGGTGATCGTATCTGGTTTTTGGTTTGGATTGCTAGTTCTGGGCGGAGCTTTCGCGCTGGCCGAGGTGATGGATCAGAAAGTCATGACCAACTTTGCAAGCTGCCTGCTCTGGGCGGGCGGCTGCGCTCTGCTTTCCTGGGTGGTGTGGGCCGTTGTCTTTTTCCTCATCAGCCGGGCAAAGGAGCCCGAGGAACTCATCCGGCAGCAGTCGCGCTGGCTGCTGCGCGGCAGCATCCTGGAACTCATGATCGCTGTTCCATCCCACATCATGGCTCGCGGTCGCAACGAGTGCTGCGCAGGTTTCTTCACATTTTTCGGAATCACGATGGGGGTTTCGGTGATGCTGCTGTCGTTTGGTCCGGCGGTGCTGTTGCTTTACCACGCACGCTGGCGGCGGCTGAAACTGGGGAAAGGATGAACTGGAAGAAGATGGGGAGACGCGGAGACGCGGAGACGCGGAGATCGGAAAGGATGAATGCGGAAGTGGGAGAATGGAATGCGGGGTCACTCGGCCACATAAAGGACACCACTGGGTGAGAGGCATCTAGAAGGTAACTCCCCTCCCCCGATCCTGAGCATCCGGTTAATTCGCTTCGCGGCTGCGCAACTGTCCACTATCCCCTTTAGAGCATTTTAATTAAAGACGTAGCCGCATCTCGTAAGAGTGCGGGAAGACAGGAAGTTCTGTAACCAGGAGACTTTGTCCCGCACTCTCACGAGATGCGGCTACGAAAATCTTTAGAATGCTTTAGGTTTATCCTGCTGTTTTGATCGCTTTTCTTTGGCAGCTTTTTCGCGGGGCTTGGCGGAATAAAGCATGGTTGGATTTTCAACTTTTCCGGCCGGACGCCGCGCTGCTGGATTGGAACCGCCGATTTCCCGGCTCATCGCTTCGGCGAACGCGGTGAGCTTGGCGACGACTTCAGGATTCGCGGCGGCGACGTCGGTCTTTTCGCCGATATCGTTGTCGAGATGGTAGAGTCTCGGAGCATTGGTGGCAGCGTCAGGCGAGGCGGGACGGCCCATGGTTTCGTTCTGCGAGGCGAGGGCGAGTTTCCACGGCCCCTGACGAACGGCTTGAAGATGATAACCAGAGAAATAGTAGTGCGCCTCACGCGGTGACTGCGTGGTCTTGCCGAACAGGATCGGCGAAATGTCACGCCCGTCGATCACCGGCTGCGCCGGCAGAGTTCCTCCAGCCAGCGCGACGGCGGTGGGCAAAAGATCAATCGTCCCCGCCACCGCGTCACACCCGCTGCCAGCCGCAATTTTGCCGGGCCACCATGCGAGTGTCGGTTCACGCATGCCGCCTTCCCAAGTGCTGCCTTTTCCACCGCGCAACGGTCCCGCGCTGCCGCTGTCCGCACCTTTGATCAGCCACGGACCGTTGTCGCTGGTGAAGACAACGAGCGTATTCGGCGCAAGTGTGCGGAGGGTGTCGAGCACGCGACCGGTGGACCAGTCCACTTCCTCGATCCAGTCGCCGACCCGGCCGTTCGATGATTTCCCGTTAAACTTTTCTCCGGGGTGGATCGGTGTGTGAATGGCGGTGTGCGGCAGATAGAGCAGAAACGGTTTATCCTTCTGCTCCGTGATGAAGCGCACGGCTTCATCGGTGTAGCGTTCGACGATGCGGCTCTGCTGCTCGTCGGTGAGAAGTTCCGCCACTTTGTCATCCCGCAAGAGCGGCACCACCTTCTTGCCAGTTTCGGTCGCCTCCCGTTCCATGTCGTTGGAATAAGGAATGCCGAAATAGTGATCGAATCCCTGCTGGGTCGGAAGGAACTCCGGCTGATCGCCGACGTGCCATTTCCCGATGCACATCGTGGCATAGCCGAGGTCTTTGAGCCGCTCGGCGATGGTGTGTTCCTTCGGATTCAGGCCCTGGGCGCTGCCGGGGCTGTAAACTCCCGGAACATCAATGCGTGCACCGTAGCAGCCGGTGAGCAACTGCGCGCGCGATACCGAGCAGACCGGCGCCGCATAGAACGAGGTGAGCTTCATGCCCTCGGCCGCCATGCGGTCGAGATTGGGGGTCTTCTGCTTCGTCGCGCCGAAGGGGCCGATGTCACCATAGCCCATGTCATCGATGAAGATGATGACGATGTTGGGTTTAGCTGCGGCAGCAAAAGCCTGGGCGCAGAGACACAGACAGGTTGTTAGCGTGGTGAGAATTCTTTTCATGTTTTTAGTGTTAATGGCGTGGTGGCGAGATCACTCGGAGGAAAGCTGCGCAAGCTGATGTCATTCTGTTGCTGTTGACTTGGCGTGTTGCGTCCGTTGGCAATGATCCAGTGTGACTTTCATTTTCGCGGCGCGTGAAATAATGGCGATTCAGAAATCCCAACGCTTTTTAGCGCTGGTGCTTTGCAGTTCGATCCAATCTATCTCCACCGTTCCCGACTGTGCTGGGAGATAAAGACGCAGGACGCCAAGCGCACCCTCAGCGGGAATTTTCAGACTCAAGTCCTGCCATTCGCCACCGTTGAGCATATAGGTGACCGACTGCGATCTGCCGTCATTTTTATCGGCGCCGGGATTCATCCATTCGATTTTCGCCTCGCCTTTCTTCGCGCTGCGGATGCGGAACTTGAACGTCGCGGGGCCGCGCACTGCGCTGCCGATGCCGAGGAAAGGAGCGTCGTTAGCCGGAGTGGCGGTAATGATTCCGTCTTTCGTCTCGTAAGTGAAGCCGCGTGCTTTCCAGCCTTCCAGTCCGGGGAATTCATTGTTATTCGCTTTGGCGGGTTTGCCATTTTCTTTCGGTTTGAGTTTCGCGGCCGCGGCATGGTTGAAATTTGGATTGCGAATGGGCACGACGGCTTCGGTGTCCTTGAGGAAGCCGTTGATGAGTTCGTTCAGCTCAGCCACGAGTTCCGGTTTATCGGCGGCAAGATTTTTTGACTCGCCCTCGTCGTGCTTCAGGTCGTAGAGCTCGAAGCGATCGCTGCCGTCGTCGTTGTCGGCGTAGAATCGGATGAGCTTCCAGTCGCCTTTGCGCACATAGGTGCCGGGCAGGAAGCCTGGAATGTGTTCGGCCCCGGACGGAGTGCCGTGCGGGAAATGGCAGAAGACACGGTCGCGCGGCGACGACTCGCCCAGGAAAGTGCGCGACTGGTCGAGACCGTCGAGCTTCACGTCCGCGTGAGGCTTGATCCCGCACATCGCCAGCAGCGTGGGATAAATGTCGGTGCTCTGGAATAGCGCGTCGTTCGTGGTGCCAGGCTTTATTTTTCCCGGCCACACGAAGATGCACAGCTCGCGCGTGCCACCGTCGTAGAGCGAGGCCTTGCCACTGCGCTGCGGGAGATTGCTCGTCGCCGGCATGCTGGTGAATCCCTCGGGATCGGTTACCTTCGGCGGATACGCCCAGCCGCCGTTGTCTGAGAAAAAAATGATGATGGTGTTGTCGGCTACGCCCGCATCGTCAATCGCCTTGAGGAGCTTGCCCACTCCGTCGTCGAGACTGCGCACCATCGCGGCGTAGAGAGGGTTGTGCTGCGGGTTCTTCAAATCCACCGTCTTCTTGAACTCTCGATATAGTCGCGCCGCGCATTCCACGGCGAATGCACCGAGTAGGCCCAATAGTTCACGAAGAACGGCTTGTCCTTGCTTGCGCGAATGAACTTGGCCGCCTCCTCCGACATGCGATCCTCAATATGCTCGCCGGGCTTTCCGGCGATGCTCTTGTCCGCAATGAATTTCCACGGAGCGAGGTATCCGCCGTTCGGCCCCGGCATGCTCGGTGTGTGCGGAAAATCCAGATCAAAACCCTGATCCTTCGGCTCGAAGTGATCGTTCACCTCGCGATTGAAGCCAAGGTGCCATTTCCCGAAATGCGCCGTCGCATAGCCTTGTTCATGCAGCGCCTCGGCGAGCGTAAAATATTCCGGCTTCATCCGGGTGATGCTCTCCGCATTGACCGCACGCATCGCCGGAGTCGGCTTGGAAAGTGTTTTCTCCAGCAGGATCTGCGGCAAGTGACACACTGGTGCAGTGATACCCGAGCGAGCCGGATACACGCCGGCAAGAATGCTGCTGCGCGTGGGCGAACACAACGGGCTGGACGCATACGCCTGCGTGAACTTCACGCCGCGCTTCGCGAGCGCATCAATGTTCGGCGTCTGGTGATACGTGCTGCCGAAGCAACCCACATCGTGCGCACCAAGATCGTCGGCGAGGATGAGCAGGATATTGGGTTTCCCTGCTGGGGCGGCATTGGTCTGGGCACAAAGGAGCAGGCAGGCTGTCAGGGCGCGAAGGAGCCGATTCATGATATAATTTATTTAGCAGCTCTTGCATTCTTCCTCGGAGTTGCGGTGGATGTGAATGGGTAACGCTTTACCTCCACATCGTTCTTCTGCGTCGCGCCGGGCGTGCTGCGGCCATCGGTGATGAGTTTTTCCAGCAATACTTTCATCTCAGCCACTTTCTCAGGCATCGCGGCGGCGAGATTCTTGGCTTCGCCGAGGTCGTCCGCGAGATTATAGAGCTGGACGGGCTGCGATTGATCACCGCCCTTGCCCCAGCCGCCGGAGCCGGGCGCGGGAATGTATTTCCAGGAACCGCTGCGCAGCGCGGGGGTGCCACCGGCGGAGGCGCTCACGGCGTTTTCGCGGATTGGTTTATCCTCTCCTTTCAAGAGGGGCATGAGGCTGAAGCTGTCTTCGGCGGCGGTGTCGGGCAGTTTCACGCCAAACACATCGGCGAAAGTGCGGAGGAAGTCGGCTTGATAAACGAGCTGACGACAAACTGTGCCCGGCTGCACTACACCGGGCCAGCGCACCATGAAGGGCACGCGATGTCCACCCTCCCATGCATCCGCCTTGTAGCCACGCAACGGACCGCTCGGATAGTGACCCATCTGTTCGAGGTCCTTCACACCGATGTAGGGCGCGCAGCCGTTGTCAGAAGTAAAGATGACGAGCGTGTTGTCCGCGGCACCGCTTTTCTCCAGCGCAGCGAGCACACGACCGACGACAGCATCCGTCTCCATTACGAAATCGGCGAAGAGATTGAGATGACTCTTGTCCTTCCACTCGGGATTCACCGCCAACGGTGTGTGCGGTGAGGTGAGCGGCATGTAAACGAGGAAGGGTTCT
>JAIOQF010000151.1 GCA_021413535.1 Verrucomicrobiota bacterium | reverse complement strand
ACGGAGATAGAATTATGAATAAACTACTGTTACGAATAGCGACCTTTTCCACCCTCACCGCAGCCCTGCTGCTTGTGCCGCTGGTGGGGTTCGCTGCAGCGAAAAAATCTGCAGCCAAACCTGATGTCGTCGTCGTCAGCGCGATTGAGTTGGGCGCGCCCTTCGCCGACAACGCGATCCTGCAGCGGCAGATGAAATTGCCAGTCTGGGGATGGAGCCAGCCGGGCACGAAAGTGACGGTGGAGTTCGCCGGACAGAAGCAAACGGCGGAGGCCGGCAAGGACGGCAAGTGGATGCTCGCGCTCGATCCGCTCGAGGCCAATGCCACGCCGCAGGAAATGATCATCACCGACAGCGATGGCAAAAAGGTCATTCTCAAAAACCTCCTCGTCGGCGAGGTATGGATGGCTTCCGGCCAGTCGAACATGCAATGGCTGGCGAGCAAATGCGATGTCGCCAAGATCGTCGCGGAACTGACGGCCAAGGGTGAACTCCCGCCGATCCGCGAGTTCGTGATCTCCAGCCTGTTCTCTGCACCGCATCCCATCGAGCATGCCATTGGCGATTGGAAAACCGACGACTACGGCGACTACAGCGCGATTGCCTTCGCCTTCGCGCACAAGCTCCACCAGGAACTCAAGATTCCCATTGGCATTTTGAACTGCTCGTTCAGCCAGACCAGCATCGAGTCCTGGACGTCGCGCGAAGGTTTCGCCGCAGGCACCGATGAATACACCAAGGGT
Source organism: Verrucomicrobiota bacterium (assembly GCA_021413535.1). Lineage (GTDB taxonomy): Bacteria > Verrucomicrobiota > Verrucomicrobiia > Verrucomicrobiales > Verrucomicrobiaceae > VFKE01. The sequence goes on along the minus strand of JAIOQF010000151.1, from coordinate 27,293 downwards.
GTCTACAAGAAGATTCTAGAGACTGATCCGACAACGCCGGAGCATAAGGCCGCGTGGAGTAAATTTTATCAGGAAGCTGCAAAAGTCATCAAGGCGAACCCCGATCCCGCCGAAGGTGATGGTGAGGATAAAACCACCAACAGCGCAACGCCCGGAAACATGAGCAGCAACCGCGACCCCTCGTGGATGTTCAACGGGCATCTCAACCCTGTCATTCCTTATGCCATCCGCGGCTGCATCTGGAACCAGGGCTACGCGAACATGGGAGCGGGGATCATCTATTACGATAACCTGCACAGCCTGATCCGCGGCTGGCGCCAGTGCTGGAACCGGCCGGAGCTGCCAGTCTACTTCAATCAATTCTACTGCCCGAATGGCGTGTCCGATCAGCTCAGCCTCGACAGCACTTCCCAGATGCGGCTGGGCACCTGGCTCGCGCGCGACATCCCGCATACCGGCATGGCCAGTCAGATCGATATCACCGGTGCCATCCACTACGTGAACAAAACGGTTTCGGGTCAACGCCTCGCCTTGCATGCCTTGAAGAATCAATACGGCAAAGACTTAGTTACCGATGGACCGATGTTCAAATCCTACACGGTAGCGGGAGACAAGGTGACCGTGGAGTTTGACTTTGCCCAGGGCGGCCTGGTGGTCGGCGAAACCGGCACCAATGCCGCAGGCAAGGAGAAAGGCGCCACCGGCTTTTCCGATCCGAAGATCATTGAGAACGGCGAAAACAAAGTCACTCTCTTCTACGTGGCGGACGAAAACCGCGTCTGGTATCCGGCCTGCCTAAAGATCGATGGCGACAAAGTGGTTGTCACTTCCCCCAAGGTGAAGTCCCCGCGTGGCGTCGCCTACGCCACCGGCGGCGTCGGGTTTGTGCCCAACCTCTACAATCGCGCGCTGCTGCCGATGACGCCGTTCATCTATTACGATAACAAACTCGTCACCCGCAAAACCTGGCCCGATGACCCGGTCAAGATTGATGGAGTGACGCCTGATCTCTCGAAAGCGGGCCTGCTCGATGAGTATCGCAAGATGCCTTTGCTCAGCACCCAGTTCGTCAACAATGCCGTGCTTCAGGCCGGCGTGCCCGTGACCATCTGGGGCTCTGCGATCCACGATTGGGGTTACGAGGCCAAAGGCAAGGCTGAGATCAAATTCAGTTTCGCCGGCATCGAAAAAACCATCCCGGTCACCCCCGGTATGAAGGAGTGGCAGGTGACGGTCCCGCCGATGGCGGCCAGTGCCGAGCCGAAAACATTGAAGGTCGTCTTCACCATCAATGGCGAAGTCGCGCATCAGCGGGTCTGTGAGAATATCGTGATCGGTGATGTCTGGTATGTGGCGTCCCCCTATTTGAACGCCCCGCCCGGCGACAAAGCTACCGACAGCAGCGTGGTCAGAGTCATGACGCGCAAGTCCAAACGCGCGAGCGATCCCCGGCCATCCCGATTCAGCATTTCCGTCTCGACTGCGCCCGATAACAGATTTGCCTCGGTATGGGAAGACGCGAAGGGCGACTTGGCAGGGATGCTGGGACGCAAGCTTGCCGCCAAGACCGGCAAGCCGGTGGGGATTATTTTCATGCAAAGCGCCGGTGGCAAAGATGGCGAGGATCCACCGTTGAAAAGCTGGATCAGCGCCGACGCCCTCAATCAAGCGCCCAGCCTCATGGAAGATTATAAAAACGTCATGGCCAATTTTCCGGGCAACCCGTATTACGATGCCAATGTCCAGCGCTACCTCGCCGACTGGAAGAAATATTGGAGCGACTATATCCCCGCGATGATCGCGACCAAAAAAGTGCCCGATGGAGCCGCTTGGGGAACCTTCCCAACCTTGGCCGACGCCTACAAAAAGTCCGAGGCTTCACAAAGCTATAACATCATGGTGCACTCGTTCACCCCCGCCAGCTTCAAGGGCATCATCTTCCTCGGCAGCCAGAAAATGGTCGAAGCCGATCAAGGTGCCAGCTACGGTGCCGAACTGACGGTGCTGGCCAACAACTGGAAGGATAAGTTCGGCGGTGCCGATCCGCTTTTCTTTTACACGCTCCCCAGCAAGACGCTGGCCCCGAAGATCAGTCCCCCCGCTGGAATCAAGGGCAGGAGCACGGCCCTGGAAATCGACCATTGGCTGACCAGCGAGCAAATCTCCCGCTTGATCGACAGCGTCGTGGCCCAGGCCGGTCAATAGTCAGAAAAACAGCCAGTGGTGGCGGATGTCCCATACGCCCCTTGGCAGTGCCGAGCACTCCGAAGTCGGTGGTCAGTGGTCAGTCCAGTATCCCGCCTTCATCCTTTCCGATCAGGGGCGTATGGGACATGCGCCACCACTGCCAATCACAAAAAACCAAGAACCACCCTTAACCCTTAACCCCCTTGACATCATGATGCGTCGCATTGATGCTTTGATGTATGAGAACGACCTTCAACATTGAAGACGGATTGCTGGAGGAGGCGAGAAGCCAGGCCCGTCAAAGAAAAACCACACTGGGGGCGGTGATCAGTGCAGCCCTTCGTCTGGGACTGCTCCGCTCCGTTGAATCTTGTCCCGCTGCTGCCACTGCCCCCCTGAAGACCTTTCGTGGCGATGGCTTGCAAGCTGGCATCGATCTCTCTAATTCCTCGGAACTCCTCGATAGCATGGAGCGCCCATGAAGCTTCTCGATGTCAACCTGCTCGTCGCAGCTCACCGGGAAGATGCGGAGCAGCATCACGCCATTCGTCCCTGGCTGGAATCACAGTTGGGAAACCCACCCGGAATCGCTCTTTCCGACCTCGTGCTCTCCGGCTTTGTCCGCGTGGTAACTCATCCAAAGATCTTCAAAATTCCTACGCCTTTAGAAAAAGCGCTGGAATTTGCCATCGATCTGCGCGCCCGGTCTGCCGTCACCATCGTTCGGCCCGGAGCAGGTCACTGGGAGATTTTTCTCCAGCTCTGCCGTTCCGCTGATGCCCGGGGAAATCTCGTGCCCGATGCCTATCATGCAGCGCTGGCCATCGAATATGGTTTCGAGTGGATCACTCTCGACCGGGGCTTCGCCCGCTATCCCGGATTGCGCTGGTCCTGTCCGCTTGCTTGATCCTGAGTGCGGAGAAGATAATCAATTAGAATTAGAAGAAAGTCTGAAAACCAGCCCGTGGTGGCGAATGTCCCATACGCCCCTTGGGCAGTGGCCGAGCACTCCGAAGTAGGAAGTAGGAAGTAGGAAGTCGGAAGTCGGAGTTCAGTGGTTAGTCCAGTATTCCGCCTTTCCGATCAGGGGCGTATGGGACATCCGCCACCACTACCATCCCTAATACTCTAAGGCTCAGCTCCATTCATCATTCATGACTTAACCCTTTTCACTTTTCACTTTTCACTTTTCACTTTTCACTTTTAAATCCCTTAACCCCTCCAAAGTAACTCCAAAATAGAACAAATATTGCACAGAATAAAATCTTGTCCCCAACATCAATCTTCGGTAAAAGGGAGTGTTAATCTCGCGATAATTTCCCGAAAAACATCCCATAATACACCGGATTTGCTTCATAAGCGCAGCTTATGGGGCATTTCGCACATAAATTTATCTTCAGTTTTTCCTACGTCCCGGTCTCCCCTTTTCACTTTTCGCTTGTCCCTTATCACTTCTCCCTCATGAATAACGAACCCCGCCTCAGCCCCTTCATGCGCACGATTGCTCTCATCGTCGCCCTCCTCGTCCCCCTCGGCACGGCTCCGGTTTCCTTGCAGGCGGCCACCTATTACTGGGACACCAACGACACCGCATCTGGCTTCGGCACCGCCGCTGGCACTTGGAGCACCACGACGATTGGCACCACCACCATGGGTTGGAGCACGAGTTCGGCGGGAACAGACACAGTCAACGGCAACAGCGTCACCACCGCCAATACCAACAACACCACTGATGCCATCAACTTTGGCAGTGGTGCCACCGGCCTTAGTGCAGGCACCATCACCGTCACCGGCACCGTGGCTGCCGGTGATATGACTTTCGCGTCCGGCTCCGGTGCCATCGTCCTCTCGGGCGGCACCATCAACTTGGCGGCTACTTCCACCATCACTGTTGATAACACCTCCGACACCATCAGCTCCATCCTCGCGGGCGCGGGCACCAGTCTGATTAAAACCGGCACCGGCACACTGACGCTCAGCGGCACCAACACTTTCACCGGCCAGTTGACCGTGCAAAACGGCACGCTCTCCATCGCCACGATCAATAACGACAGCGCCGTCGGCACCCTCGGCAACAGCACATCTTCCGTGATCCTTGGCAATACCGGCGCGCAAACCGGCACGCTGCAATACACCGGCGGCACCGCCAGCAGCACCAAGAAATTCACGATGGCCACCGGCGGCACCGGTGCCTTCGATGTGACCGGCGGCGCGACCACTCTTACCCTCTCCGGCCTGATCGACGGCAGCGGCAGCCTGACCAAGAACGGCGTCGGCACCTTGCTTCTCTCGAACACCGCCAACACCTACGTCGGTGCCACCACCATCAATGGCGGCATCCTCCAGGTCGCCGCCCTTGGCGGTGGCTCCTCAAATAGCAGTGAGGTTCACCAACACACGAAGCATTGCTGTCAGCAGCGTAGCGCCGGCTTCGTTGACCCTGACCGGCACTGGCGTCACCAACGCAACTGGCACTTTGGCGTCCATCATCGGCGACAGCGGCACGGGAGCGAATATCACCTCGCTGACCAAGAACGGCGCCGGCACCTGGTCGCTCACCGCCACTAACACCTACACCGGAGCTACCTCCATTAACGCTGGCACGCTCAATCTTGGTGGCGGCACGACCACTGGTTCCCTCGCCTCCACCGTCCTCAATCTCGGCGGCGGCACCTTCAGCTACACCCGGACTGGAACCAATGCCCAAGCATTCACCACTACCAACGTCACCGCAGGAGCCAACGCGGTTACTGCATCTCTCTCCACGCAAACCATTACGCTAGGCAGCCTGGCCGGCCGTTCGGTGGGGGCCACACTCGACGTAGGCTCCACGGGCACCATCACAACTTCCACCAATAACGACGCCACAGGCATCATTGGCGGCTGGGCTACCCTTACGAGCAACAACTGGGCGGTCAGTCAGAACAGTGGAGGCCCTGTCGACATCACGGGTTCCGCTCCCTACTACACCACGACCACCGGAGGCACCACGGCAGCCAATTATGCGGCCAAAAACATCGACATCGACACCAGTCCCACCATCGTCGGAAACATTAATGCCAACACGATTCGCTTCAATAGCAATACACGCACTTTGACTCTTGCGGCGGGTGACAACATCTTTGCGGCGGGCGGCATCTTGGTGGTCAGCGGCGTTACTGGTGCCACCATCTCCGGCGGCAACCTCCTCGGTTCCTCGGGTGGTGACCTGATCGTCCATGGGTATGGCGCTTTGACGATTAACTCCCTCATCAAAGACAACGGCACAGCCACCGCGCTGACCAAGACCGGCAGCGGCACCCTCACCCTCTCCAACAACTCCAACAGCTACTCCGGCGGCACGTTCATCAACGGGGGCATAATTTCAGCGACATCTTCGACTGCAAGCGGCGCTCTGGGGGGCGCTGGGAAAAACGTGACCTTCGGCGGAACGGGCACTCTCCAACACAACGTTAATTCCAGCACCGGCTTCAGTTTGGGAACAGTGACCATCAACGCCGGCGCAACCGCGACCATCAACAAAACCGCGGCATTTAACGGGGGTTTAACACATACCATTAACAACCTGACTGGCTCTGGAACTCTGGTTCTCGATACCGACTGGCCGGACACGTATAATCTCGGAAACGCCAGCACCTTCACCGGCAATATTTTCATTCGGAACACCTCATCGGCAGGGTCAAATAACGTCACGGTGAATAGCTTGGCTGACGCTGTCGGCTCAAACGTTCAATTCAGCCATAATCTAGGGGGTGGAGCCGGAACAACGCTCACTTTGGAATTAAAAAACGATTCCGGACCGCTTACCTTTAATAATCGCCAGATTCAAATCCTTGCATCGCCAACAGGTAGAACATTAACCCCGACTCTCACCAACAACAATAACACGGCCGCAAACAAGTGGGTGATCAATACGGATCTCTTGAATCTCGACACAGGGGCAAGAACCTTCGCTTTGGCAGGAAGCAATATCGGCGATAATGAGTTTAAAGGCGTCATTGGCAATGGCTCTGCGGGCGGGACCATCGGCGTCACCAAGAGCGGCAACGGCAAATGGATCCTCTCTGGGACCAACACCTACACCGGCACCACCACTATCACTGCGGGCACGCTGCGAGTCAGCACCCTCGCCAACGCCGGATCTAACAGCAGTCTCGGCGCCTTCGCGACGCCCGGCGCGACCGGCATTTCCCTCGGCGGCGGCACGCTTCAATATGTGGGCGCAAGCGGTGTCTCGGTTGACCGTGGCGTCACCCTGACTGCCACCAGCACGATTGATGTGAATCCCGTCAGCACTAGCTTGACCCTTGGCGCATCTTCTATAAGCGGCGCATTCACGCTCAACGTCACCGGCGGCACCGGCAGCAGCCTCGGCCTCGGCGCACTCGCCCTGACGGGGGCGGCAGTCCTGAACCCGACCACCGCGAATCTGACCGTCGCTTCGATCAGCAGCGTGGCGGCGCAAAACCTGACGCTGGGCGGCACCTCGTCTGACAACACGGTTACGGGGGCGATCGCCACCCTCACCGGCATCCTCACGAAAAACACCGCCAGCACCTGGACGCTCAGTGGCAGCAACTCCTACACGGGCGCCACCAACGTATCCGTCGGCCTTCTGCGCGTGAACGGCTCCCTCAATGCCGGCAGTGCCGTGGGAGTCTCCGCTGGCGCCCTTGGCGGCACCGGCACGGTCGGAGGGGCGGTCACCGTCAGCGGCACCGGCGGCATCAACCTCGCCAACGGCTCGCTCGGCACCCTGACCCTCAGCAGCACGCTGTCCAACACCGCCGTCGCAGCTGGTGGCAACAATTACTACTTCGACCTCGGGAATAGTGGGACCTCACCCGTAAACGGAACGGACAAGATCGCCGCGTCCGCGGCTTTCAGCATGACGACCAGCGGAGCGGTCGTGGTCAGCCCCAATCAGATCGGCGGCTCGGGCAACCGGCTCGCGTCGGGCACTTATGACATTATTACTGCCGCATCCGGCATTGTTGCGGCCAATTTCCAGCTCGCTACCACGAAAGCCTTTGGACAAAGTTTTTCCTTGTCCAGCCCCGCCACCTCAGCCCTGAAGCTCACCGCTACAAATGTGACTGCGGCTGCGGGTAATGTGACCCTTTCGACTGCGAGCGGCTCCTGGGCCGCTGGTGCCACTTTTACCCCCGGAAACGTGCCGGACTACCAGTCCAACGTCACCATTAATTCCGCAACGGGGACGACTCCGCTCAACGGCAGCACAGACATCAACAGCCTGATCTACGGCACCAACGCCACTTCGGCTACCATCATTTCAGCGGGAACAGCCACCTCGGGCACTCCCGCCAGCATGCTGGTCATTGAAGCCGCCACCGTCAATGGCAGCACCGCACCGGCTGGCATCACCCTGAACAACACCAGCGGCACCCACACCATCAGCGCCAATATCGGTCTCGCCTCCACCCAGACCTGGACCATGGCCACGGGCAGCGGCCTGACGGTCAGCAGCTCGGTCAGCGACTTCGGCGGCGGCTACAGCCTCACCAAGGCAGGCGGCGGCACCCTGACGCTTTCGGGCACTAACACCTTCAGCGGCTCCCTGACCATCGCCGGCGGCACCGTCAGGGCTGATGGCAATGCACTCAAGGGCACCAACGGCCTGCTCGGTGCTGGCACCACACTCGTGATGGGCTCCAATGGTCAGACGGGCCGGCTGGCGATCCAAGTGGACGGCGGCGTGACCGTCGACAAGGACATCACCTTAGCCACTGGCGGCACCGGCGAGATTCAGTTCGGGAACGTTGGCACTTTCCAGAACACCAACGCCGCCCGGGATCTGACCCTCAGCGGCAACATCAGCGGATCCGGCAACTTCACCAAGCTTGGGGGGTCAGCTGTAGGCCTCACCGGGAATAACACCTACAGTGGCACGACCACCGTCAATGAAGGCGCTCTGCGTCTCGGCAGCGCCACCGCCCTGCCCGGCGGCATCGGGCTCACCGGCGGCACCAGTGCGCTGACCATCAATGGCAATAATAGCTCCATCAACATTGGCGCCACCATCCAGTTGTCGGCGGCCAGCGGCGACTTCCTGCGCGGCCTGGGCACGGGTGCGACTCAGTTCCAGAGTCCCGGCGGCGGCAGTGGGGTCGACGCCACAGGCTCCACCCGGCAGGTCATTGTGGGCAACGATGCCACTTTCGAACTGCAGTGGGGCATCGCCACGTTCAATCCGTCCGCCCTTCTGTTGGGCTTCCACAGTGTGACAGCCACCGGCGCAATCACGCTGCAGAACAAGATCGACCTCAACGCCGCCACGCGCACGATTACGGTCAATACCGGCGCGGCCACGGCCACGATTTCAGGCGCTATCCGCACCTCCAGCGGCACCGCCGGGATCACCAAGACTGGCGGCGGCACGCTCGAACTTTCCGGCTCCAACACCTACAACGGCCCGACCACCATCAGCGCGGGCACCTTGACCCTCAGCAGCGTCGGTGCCGTGGGCGGCACCAGCCAGATCGTCCTGGGCGGCACCAGCACGCTGCATGTCAACGCCGTCAACGTGAGCCTGGACAAGCTGGCCACGGGCGGGGGAGTGCCACTCGGCACCTTCCTGCGTTACTCCCAGACCCAGACCGCCGCCGGCGCATCCAACGGCCCCGGCACGATCCTAGGCACGGTCGAGCTGAACCTCACTAACGTGAACCCGAACTACACCTTGGATTTCGGCGGCACCATCTCCAAGCTGACGAATCTTGTGACCGCGACCTACAACTCGCCGATCACCCTCTCCTCCGGCAGCCCGTCCATTGATTCCAGCACCGCCGTCTTCACTGGCGGCACGGGCATGACAATCGGTGCCTCCACCGCCGGCGACAAGACCCTGTTCATGACCGGTAGCAACACCGGAGCCAACACCCTCGGCGGCGTCATCGGCAACGGCAGCGGAACCGTCGCTGTGACCAAGACAGGCGCGGGCGCTTGGGCGCTCACTGGCACCAATACCTACAGTGGCGCGACCACCGTCAGCGCCGGCACGCTGACCCTCAGCGGGGCCAGTGGCGCGATTACCAGCAGCGCCGTGACCATCGCCGGCGGCACGCTGACCATCTCCAATGCCACCGCGGCCAGCAATAGCGACCGGTTGAGCGGTTCTCTCGCCTTCACCATGAACGGCGGCACGTTCAACTTCAACAACGACGCCAGCGCCAACAGCTTCAGCGAAGGCGCCGGCACGCTGACCCTCATTGGCGGTGCCAATACCGTGGCCATCCAGCAGGCGGCGGTGGCCCAAACCTCCACGCTCACCTTTGCCGGGCTTTCCCGCACGGTGGGCGCGCTCAGTTTCTCCGGGACGGGTCTAAGCACTTCCGTGGATCCGCGCAGCAAGATCACCTTCACCAGCGCTCCTTCTCTCACCAACGGCATCATCGGCTATTGGGCTACCGTCAACGGCACCAATTACGCCAGCTTGATCGGCAACGACGTGGTGGCTTACAGTGGAACCTTGACGGATGTGAACCGCGGCACGGGTGGGACCAAGGCAATTGCCGACGGCGCAACGAACGATGTGCGGATCATTGAATCGGGCGCGGCCGCCAACATCACCTTGGGTGCCACGACGACCACCGTGCGCTCCATCCTCAATAGCGTTTCCGGCGGCGTCGCGGCGACCGCTACGATCGCCATCGGGGCATCGGAGACGCTGCGGGTGGACTCCATCAACGCCGTTGCCACCACCTTGGCCATGAACGTGGGCAACGTCGCCAACACCGGCACGCTGACGCCCGCGACGGCGGGCGGCAATCTGCTTCTGATCAACAGTTCCACCAACACCATGACGGTCAACTCCGTCATCGCCAACTTCACCTCTGCCTCCAGCATTACCAAGGATGGTTCCGGCGTGGTGAGGCTGAACGGCACCAACACCTATAGTGGCGGCACGTTCGTCAACGCGGGCACCCTTTTGGTCCCCACCAACGCCAACCTTGGAGATACCACCACCGCCGCCGGCATCACCTTCAACGGGTCGGCCGCAGTTACCTTCACCGATAATACCGTCACGAACGAGACGTTTAATCTGGGGACCCGCACGATCACCGTGAACAACGGGGCCATAGCTGCTCTCTATCTCGGTAACGCAAACAAAACCCTCACGACCTCTGGTGCCATCACCGGCACCGGTGGGATCACCTTGGGAAGAGACCCAAGTATGAATTCTGGCGGCGTTGGCACTGTCTTTAACTACAATTTTCTCAGCGACAGCAACGCGTTCACCGGGGCGTTTAACGTCGGGAGCGGCACCGAAGGATCAGCTGGCGGCGGACTAACTATCACGATCAACAGCTTGGCGGACAGCACCAGTGCGATCACGATGAACTATGCAAGCGCGTTCAACTTCAACCTCGGATCCACCGCAGCCAACAACCTGTCGGTGCCCAGCCGCCCCATCAACCTGTTGAACTCCAACGCAACGATCGGGAACGCGAACGCCTTGAAAACCATGACCCTCGGCGCCGTCTCCACCAGCACGGCGGGCGCCAAGACCCTGAACCTCGGCGCCGGCGGCGCCGGCGGCATCATTGCCGGAAATATCACCAACGGCAACGGGACGATCGCCGTCACCAAGTCCAGCTCCGGCACCTGGGCGCTCAGCGGCACCAACACCTACAGCGGCAACACAACAATCTCGAGTGACGGCGGCACGATTGCCATTCTGGGCAAGCCGGCGCTGTCTCCCAACACGTTGATCTCCGCGGGAAGGGGCACTACGCTCTCGTTGCGGATGGACGACGCCGGCACCGTGATCCTGGGTAACACGATTCAGCCGAACACAACAGACACCTCTACCGGTATCGCTAACTATGTGACCATCGACGCTCGCAACAACGGGGGTGCGACCACCGGGAGCACGCTCGTGCTGGGCAAGGTGGATTTCGCGACCAACTTGGGGAGCGCGGCTACTCGAGGCATCCAAACGACCGGCGCGAATGGCTACCGTGTGCAGTTTGGCGATGTCGATCTGAGCACTGCGGCGCAAGGCACCGCCACAGGCGGAGGGCAGCGGATTGAAGCCGTGTCGGCCCCGATCACCATCACCGGAACCATCCGGCAGGTCAGCGGCAACACCGGCGCCAGCACGGTTGATAACAACTTCTTCCTGGGGGGTAGTGCCAGCGGCAACCTGATCAGCGGGATCATAGCGGATGCCCTTGATTACCCGTCCAACCCGAATGCCACCTCCCTGAACATTACCAAGGGCGATGCCGGCACTTGGACCCTCTCCGGCAGCAACACCTACACCGGCACGACCACCGTCAGCGGCGGCACCCTGCTCATTAACGGCAACTCCAGCGCGGCCAACGGTGCGGTGTCGGTCACCGGCGGCTTCCTCGGCGGCACCGGCAGCCTCGGCGGCGCAGTCACCCTCACCAGCACCGGCGGCTTGGATCTCCGCGACGTCTCGGGAGTGGGCACTCTCACCCTCGGCAGCACGCTCGCCATCAACGGCGTGGCCGGAGCCAACAACCTCTACTTCGACCTCGGAAATAACACCGGCACCTCGGACCAGATCAGCGTGGCCGGAACCACTACCGTCAACACCACCGGCGCGGCGGTCGTCAACCTCAACCAGCTCGGCGGATTGGCGGGCCGCAACGCGACCACCTACACCCTCATCGGCGGCGCGGGAACGCTGGATGCCACCAATTTCGGCAAGTTCTCCCTCGGCACCACTGCGGCCTTCGGCCAGACCTACGCGCTGGCTAATGGCGGCACCAACGGCGACCTTCAACTGGTCGCCACCAATGTGACCTCCGCCACGCCCGCCGCCTTCTGGTCAGGGGGTGGCACCCCCACTAACAACTGGAGCACTACCGGGAACTGGCGCTCGACAGTGGCCGGTGGTGGTGCCGTCGCCGGTGCCCCCGACTACCAGACCAACGTCACCTTTACCACCACCACGCCCGGCCCATCGCAACTCACGACCAACGTGCTCGATGTCGATTTTGACATCAACTCCCTTAATTTTAGTAACACCTCCGCTGTGACGATCGGCGGCACCAAGTTGCTGACCATCGAGGCCACCAATGCCAACAGCAACACCGCAGGCAGGGGCATCAATTCCACGCAAACGACAGTCACCAATACCATTGCCTCCAAAATCGGCCTTGCCGCCACCCAGGAGTGGAGCGTCGCCGGCACCACCGTCGCCCTCGGCGGCCTCACGGTCAGCGGCGTCATCTCCGACTTCGGCCTGGGCAACGGCCTCAACAAGACCGGCACCGGCACCCTCACCCTCTCCGGTGCGAACACATTCTCCGGCACAGTCGCGCTTAAAGCTGGCACCCTCGCCATCGACACCAGCAACGCCGCACTGGGCACCGGCACCCTCCAGATTGGCGACAGCACTGGCAGCACGGCGGTCACGCTGGATTCCCTCACGGCCCGCAGCATCACCAATGCTGTGAACATCTATCAGGACTTCACCTATACCCGAAGCGCCAACACGCTGACTCAGTCCACTGGAGCGGTCACGCTTCTGACCAATGGCACCACTGGCACAAAAACGATTACGGTGGGTGGAGCTCTCAACACCGCCGGCCTGACCTTGGGCGCTGTCGGGGATGGCGGGAACAACTACGGCCTCACCAAAGCCGGCAACGGCACGCTCAATCTTGCCAGTCCATTCACCTATACCGGCACGACCACAATCAACGCGGGAATTTTGGCGCTCACCAGTGCGAGCAACCAGTCCGGCGGTAACATCGTCATCAACGATGGCGGAACCCTCTTTGTCACATCCGGCGGGGGGCAAACCACTGGCATTACGATCAGCAACAATATCGTTCTAGGAGGATCCACGGGTTCCAGAACATTGCAGACCACTGGTAGTAATCAGAGAACGACCTTTACCGGAGCGATATCGGTGACCGCATCCGGGCCTCTGACCTGGAACATCACTCACGACAATGTGCCTGGTTATATTCCTGGTGGGGGATCCAACACAGGCGGTGAACGTGGAGTTATCAGTTTTTACAATGCGATCCCAGACGGTAGCAATGGAGCTTTGAGTCTGAACATTTCATTGAACGGGCAGACCAATTCCGGCGCTTACGTGAATCTCGTTGGACAAAACACCTTCACAGGAAACATTTCTGTGAACTATAGCAAGACTGGTGGAGTGTTTGCTTATTTGACGATTGGTGGCGAATCATACACCACCGGCGGCAATAACAACAGCAGGGCCGTCGCGAACATGGGTAGTGGATTCTTGGGAGGGGGCAATTACACGGGCACCATTTCCTTGGCTGGTGCTCAAAACACCAACATAATACTCAACTACCTCAGCTCGGCCAATCAGATCTTAGGTGGGGCAATCTCTGGGACCGGACAACAGTTGCTCAAGGAAGGCACCGGAACACTCATACTTTCCGGCAGCAACTCTTACAGTGGCGCCACCACTGTTTCGACTGGCTCACTTGTCGCTCGCAATGCCACCGCCTTGGGACAAGGCAGCACCGCCAACGTGAGCGTCACTGCTGGCGCAAACTTGAGTTACTTCGCAGCCACTGACACCGCCCTGAACATCGGTGGCACGCTGACCATTAACGGCGGCACAGGCACCGTCATCGGCGGCTCGGTTGGCGGCACAGCCACCAGCGCCAAGATCAATGTGGCAGGCAACGCCCTCGTGCCCACGGCTCCCGTGACCGTCAACGTCTATGGCGTCCCGGGAGTGAGCCGTCCAGGCACCCCAGGCGTCACGACCACCACCTACACGCTGGTCAGCGGCCTCAGCGGCGGCGCGACCACGCTGAACAGCGGCACCTACACGCTGGGAACCGTCTATAACAACACGGACTTCACCGTGGCCAATATCACCAAGTCCACCACCGGCCTGTTCATTGATGTGACCAAGCAAACCGCTCTTAACGTCGGCACCTTCTACGTCGGGGGATTGTCTGGAGCCTCCAATGTGTGGGCGGCCTCCAACGGCAGCACCCGCAGCAACTTCTCGCTCACCTCCGGTGGCACGGCCCAAGCCCTGGTTCCCGGGTCCGCTGCGAGTGTCACCGTTGACAGCAATAGTTTCGCCACCTCCACCGTGCTGGGTGCGGATATGTCCATCAGCGGCCTGACCATCTCCGACAACACCAGCAACTTTGCCCTGAACGCCGACGGCTATGGTCTTACTATCGGCACCGGAGGCATTACCAAGAGCAATACCACCACCAAGACCGCCACCATCGCGGCCAACCTCGTGCTGGGCGGGGCTCAGACTTGGAGCAACTCGGACACCGGTAATGCTCTCGTGGTTTCCGGCACCATCACCGGAGCCAACAATCTCATCGTAGATGGCGCAGGGAACACCACCATCTCCGGTCGTCTCCTCACCGGCGCAGGCACGCTGAGCAAAACCGGCGCAGGCACGCTAACCCTCTCAGGCTTCAACACCTACAGCGGCACCACCACCATCAGTCAGGGCATCTTGAATGCCAATTCGACCAACGCTTTGGGTGACAGCAGCAGCACCAACACCCTCATCTTCAGCGGTGGCACCCTGCAAGCGGGCGGAGCCTTCACTTCCACCTCCACGCGTGGCGTGTCAACCATCGGCACTGGAGGCACCATTGATACCAACGGCAATGCGGTGACCATCGCCGGCATCATCAGTGGCACCGGCAGCATCACCAAGAGCGGCACCAACACCCTGACCCTTAACAACACCAACACCTACACCGGCAGCACCACGATCAGTCAGGGCACCTTGAACGTCAATTCGACTGCCGCGCTGGGTGCTGAAGCCAATGCCAGCAACACCCTGATCTTCAACGGCGGCACCCTGCAAGCGGGCGGAGCCATCACCTCCACATCTTCGCGTGGGGTGACCTTGAACAGCACCGGCATCATCGATACCAACGGCAACGCCGTAAGCATCGCCGGCATCATCAACGGCACTGGCGGTCTGACCAAGAGCGGCGGCACCGGCACCCTGACCCTGACCGGCAGCAACACTTACACCGGCACGACCACGGTTACCACCGGCACTTTGAAGCTCAACGGCGCTGGGGTGAACACGACCATCGTGACCGACGGCAACACCGCGACCACCTCGGATATCCTCATCAATGGCGGCACCTTGGAACTGGCCGCCAGTGAGCAGATCGCCAACCTCGGTTCCATCAACATGAGCAGTGGTGCCTTCAACTTCGGCGCAGCCACGGGTCTGACCGAGACCATCGACAAGCTCACCAACAGTGGCGGCACCTTCAGCACCGGTGCCAACACCTTGATCCTTCTAGGCAATACCGTCACCTGGTCCGGCGGAACCAATACCGTCAACGCTGGCGGCTCCGTGCAAGATCAGCACATCGTGATCAGCGGCGGCACCAATACGGTGGAAGGCGGCAACCCCGCAGGCGGTGTGCTTCAGCTTAACGGCGGCGGTCTGGGATTGGAAATGTCCAACGGCGCGACCCTGACGCTGAACTCCGATGCAGTATCAGCGGGTAAACTGCTGTTGAAGGGCAATGTCAGCACCAGCGGTGCCACGACAGTGACCATCGCCAACAGTGGCGCAGCCACCTTCTTGGGCAATGTCGATCTGGATGGCGGCACCCGGACCTTCACCATCGATAACGGCGCTGCTGCCGATGACATGTCCATCAGTGCCGTGATCACCAATGGCAGTCTGATCAAGGCGGGAGCAGGCACCCTGGTCCTGACCAACACCAACACCTACAGCGGCAACACTGCGATCAACGGCGGTGTGCTGAAAATCTACGACCTGAGAAACATCGGTGACGACAGTCAGGTGACCAACACGGTGAGCATGGATGGCGGCACCTTGGAAGTCGCCGCCAGCAGCACCGTCGTGCTGGGCACCAACCGCGACATCACCCTGAACGCGGGAGGCGGCACCATTCAATCCGACACCAGCGCCGCCCTGACGGTGGACGGCACCATCAGTGGAGCGGGCAGCTTGACCAAGACTGGTCCGGGCTCCCTGACGCTCAGCGGCACGAACACCTACACTGGCAGCACCACGATCGCCGCTGGCACATTGAACGCCAATACGACGGATGCACTGGGCGACAGCAGCAGCACCAACACGCTGATCTTCAGCGGCGGCACCTTGCAAGCGGGCGGCAACATCACCTCCACTTCTTCGCGTGGCGTCTCCACCGTTGGCACGGGCGGCACCGTCGATACCAACGGCTACGCCGTGAGCATCGCGGGCATCATCAGCGGCACCGGCGGCCTGACCAAGAGCGGCGGCACGGGCACTCTGACCCTGACCGGCACCAACACCTTCACCGGTCCCACGCTAGTGAGCGCTGGCACCTTGCAAATCGGAAACGGCGGACTCACTGGATCACTCTCCCCGAGCAGTTCCATCACCACCACCGCCCCTGGCACGCTGACCTTCAACCGCAGCAATGACGTGACTCAAGGCACCGACTTCGCCTCTGTGATCAGCGGCAGTGGTGGAGTGACGCAAGCGGGCACTGGCACGCTGGTGTTTAACGGCACCAACACCTACACCGGCCCCACCACAGTGAGCGCCGGCACCTTGCAAGTGGGTGCCAGCAGCGTGGGATCTACCCATGCCAGTTCCACGGTCACGGCATCAAGCCTCAGCCCGGCTTCCAACACCAACGGCATCGGCTGGAATGCTGCAAACACTCCGGTCACCGGGCAGACCGTGGTGACTGGAGCGCCAGTGGTGTCGGGCACGGGAAATATATTTGGACCAGTCGTGCTGGGTTCTAATTCCTCCAATCTCGGCGTGCTCCGTCCGGGAGATTCCGCTGGTGCCTCCAACGGCCAGCTCAGCGTGGGCAGCCTGACGGTGAACAACGGATCGCAGTTGCAGTTTGGCCTGACCTCCACCTTGTCCAACGACACAGCTTGGGTGAGTTCTACTCAGAGCGCCAAGGATTATCTTGATGGCTTGACCATCGGCGGCACTGACTTTACCGACGCCACCTACGTGAATCTTTGGAAGACGGCCGATGGCGATTATGATTCGATCAAGTCTGCAGGAGACATGATTTTGGGAACCGGGGGTTCGGCGACGTATCCGACCATTTGGGTGGGCGATGCGGCTGATTTGACCTTCGCCACCAACTCCCTCCCCTCGTTGGTCGCGGGTGACATCTTCAAGTTGTTGGATTGGAGCACCGCCTTCGGCAGTGGCGGCAACTTCTCGGGCGGGGCTGGAAACACCTTCAACCTCGCTACTGACCTAGTGCTGCCAGGACTGGGTGCCGGGCTGTCATGGGACACCACTGCCTTCAAAAGCTACGGTGTGCTTGGTGTCTCGGGAGTGCCTGAACCCGGCCGCATGATGCTGATGTTCTTCGGACTGGCCGCGCTGTTCCTGCGCCGCCGGCGGAATCGCTGATGGCCGTGGTGGCGGATGTCCCATACGCCTTCTGGACAGAATAATAGCCATCGTCTTGCCAGAAAGGAGCGCGGACTTCAGTACGCAGTATTTATTCGCGCAGTCGCCAAGACTAGAAGTTTCTGAAGAATCGCTGCCCAAAATAATGGAATCATGCGGAGGGCCGTATGAACTACCGCCTTCATTATTCCTCATTCCACATTCATCCTTTCCGATCAGGGGCGTATGGGACATCCGCCACCACTCACATCAGTCACTTGTCGCTTGTCACATCTCATAAATGAGCTTGAGTCGGGGCTGTGCCTATCGTGTCTCAATCCACCTCCCGCCAAGCGGGAAGTTTGTCTTCGCGCTCTGCGCGCAGACGGATTGTGGTCGTGGCGCTCTGCTTGAGCTGTAGCATTGGAATATTGCTCGGCGGGGATTCTCCATCGGTGTCCAGCCTGGCCAATCGTGAAATGGCCAAGCGCGAAGCTCAACTCTCGCAGGCGCAGAGTCTGGTGCTGGAAGCGGGCGCGCTTTTTGACCAGGGTGATTATTCGGGAGCGATGAAGGCAGATCGCGCTGCGTGGGAATTGCTGGCGGATTCACCCGCCACCGCGATGATCAAGACTGCGGCGCGTGATGGATATTCTCGCGCCGCCAACGCGCAGGCGCGCAAGCTGGCAGGGGAGGCGCGTTATGCGGACGCGAAAGCGTTGCTGGCTTCCGTGCTGGAAGAAAGATTTGATCCAGAAAATGCGGACGCCAAACTTTTTCGGAAACAGCTGGATGATCCGGATCGCTTTAATCCAGCGGCGACACCGCAGCACTTGAAGAATGTGGCGGATGTAACTTCACTGCTGCAACTGGGCAATGGTCTGCTGGAGATTGGTGATTACGATGGGGCGTTGGAGAGATTTCATTCGGTGCTGCGGATTGACAAGTTCAACGCGGCGGCGCGCCAGGGCCTGGAGCGGGTGGAAAAACTGAAAATGGAATACTACGCATCGGCCCGCGATCAGACTCGCGCGACCATGCTTAACAAGGTGAATGAAGCATGGGAGAAGCCCGTGCCGGAGTCACTGGATGTGACCGGATTGTTTGGCGGACAGTCGGCAGGGCCCGGCGGTCTGATCGCAACCGGGAAGGCCAGCATCATTGACAATCTGCGGACTTGGATTGTTCCCACGGTTGATTTGCCGGGAGTCACCTTGGAGGAGACACTGGAATTTCTGCGCATTCGCAGCCGTGATCTGGATCCGAAGCGTCAAGGCATTAGCTTCATCCTGCGGGTTCCTGAGGAAACCAAGGCTAAGACCATCACGCTGCAACTCTCCCGGGTGCCGCTCGATGAAGTGCTGCGCTATGTGACGCAGATGAGCGGCACGGTCTATCGCGTGGATGAATTTGCGGTGACGATCACTAGCCTGTCTGAGAAGTCGACCGTGCTCATGTCGAAAAGCTGGCGCGTGCCGCCGGATTTTATTTCCAATGCACCCGTGGGTGATGCGCCGCCTGCCGCGCCCAATCCTTTTGCCAAGGAGATTCCGGTTGCCGGACCGGGGGGGCTGACGATCCGTCGTTTCGGGGCGCGGGAGTTTCTTGAGCAGCGCGGAGTGTCATTCCCGGAAGGGAGCGCGGCGAGCTACAATCCAACGAATAGCATCCTTTTCGTCACCAACATCGCGGAGAATCTCGCGCTGATTGACGATATCGTGGAGCAGTCCACGGGTGCGATTCCGAAGCTCGTTGAAGTTCGCGTGCGCATGATCGAAGTGAATCAGAGCCAGCTCAACGAGCTGGGCTTCGACTGGATGCTGGGGCAGTTCAAAGTCGCCGGATCCGGTGTCTATGCGGGCGGAGGCACCGTGGGTAACGCGCGCAATTCTGACTTCAGCAATCAGGAGTTTCCCATCACAGGTCCCGATCAATCCACTCCGATCGGAACCAACCCCATCACTGCCGGTCTGCGCAGTTCCGGGCCGGTGTTCAACAGTTTGCCCTCGATCGACGGTTTGCTTGGCAATGTCCGGCCAGTTGCCGCCGATTCGCGTTCGCCCGGAGTGTTTTCGGTCGCCGGTGTTTTCACGGATCCGCAGTTTCAAGTCGTGCTGCGCGCCTTGTCGCAGAAGAAAGGCAGGGATATTCTCTCCGCTCCCGCAGTCATCGCCAAGAGCGGAGCTGTAGTCATCCCCACGTCGCCCACCGGGTTTACGATGCGACCTGTGGGAGTAACTCTGGAAGTCGAACCCGTGGTGGCCACTGACAACAAGAGCATTGAGCTGAACGTCGCCCCTAGCCGGACCGAGTTTGATGGGTTTATCAACTACGGGTCTGATATCAATACTGTTGTTCCTGGCGGATTTCTTATTGGCAACGTGAACTCCACCCAGCCCAATCCCGTTCTTCAGCCCGTTTTTCAATTAATCAAAGGCGCGTCCACGGTCACGATTTACGATGGCGCCACGATTGTTCTTTCGGGCGTGATTGCGGAGAGGCGGCAGGACATCAATGACAAGGTTCCCATCATTGGAGACTTGCCTCTGGTGGGCCGCGCTTTCCAAAGCAAAGTCACGCAAGTCGAGCGCAAGAACATTATGATCTTCGCGCCCGGTTCCGGCAGGATGATTTCTGAGTTAGGCGCCACTTCGGAGAACTGACCGGCGAACCAGTCCATCGCCGGTGCATCGCCGTGAACCAGCAGCACCTTTGTAGGTTGCACGGCGCGAACATAATCCACGATGGTCTCCCGCGCCGCGTGCGCGCTGAAGTCGAAACTCTCGATCCGGCAGCGAACTTCAACCGGTGGCTGTTTTTCATCAAGGCTGACTAGGTCACCCACCTTGGCATTTCGCATGCGCCAGCCTGGGGTCTTCGGATCTGTGTAGCCGACGAAGGCTACGGTGTTGTTCGGCTGCGTCACGAAGCGCCGGGCGAACTCATTTGAGATGGTGCCTTCCGTCATCATGCCGCTGGAGAGCGCGTAGATCGTGCGTGCGGCCAGATTGATTTCCCGACAACCTTTCCTTGGTGCCACGAGCGAGCCCATGTCTTCCATGATGCGGAAACCTTCATAGCTTCGGCGCACGCGCGACGCATATTCATCATAGAGCAAGGTGATCTTGGTGGTCAGTCCGCCGATGATGACTGGCATGTCGGGGATGAGATTCAACTGGCGCAGCTCATGCAGGGTGACGAGCAGTTCCTGGGATTTGCCGAGCGCGAACACCGGGATCATGACGGATCCTCCGCGTTCATAGGTCTCACGGATCGTGGCGGCGAGCCGCTCTTTTTCATTGCGGCGGGAGAAGCCTTCGGGCCGCGCGTGGTCGCCGCGCGTAGTCTCCACGATCAGCGCATCTACTTTCTCCCTGGGGAAATCAGCTTCGCGCACAATGGTCTGCGTTTCAAAATTGACGTCGCCTGTGTAGAAGAGAGATTTGCCACCTTCACGCAGGAGCATGCCCGTGGAGCCCATGATATGGCCGGCGTCGAACAGCGTGCACTCCACGCCGGTTCGTCCCAGGGTAAACGGTTTGCGAGTCGGATGGTAATTCCATTTCGCGCGGATTTGATCCAGCTCGGTGTGGGTGAAAAGCGGATACTCCATCACGCCCTGTTCCTCGCGTTGACGCGTCATGACATTGACGGAATTGTGCAGCATGGCGGAGCTGAGCTCGCCCGTGGTTTCAGTCATGTAAACGGGCGCGCCCGGCTGGCGATGCTGCAACACCGGCAATGACCCGATGTGATCGTGATGCGCATGGGTGATGAGCACAGCGTCCAGGCTGTCATGCGGCACCAGACTGAAATTCGGCAGCGCGTCGAAGCCGCGCTCGCCAGGGTGCATGCCGGCATCCAGCACGATGCGATGGTTTTTATTCTGCAATAAATAGGAGTTGGCACCGATCCCCCTGTTGCGCGTCAGATTGCGAAAAATCATTTTATTATCAGGATCGTGGGAGAGTGGAAAAAACGCGCGGCCCGCGCGAAGGGGCGGGTCTATTAGCGGAGAATACGATGCTTGGCAAGGCTGGGATCAGACCTCCCGCTTCCGTGGCCAGATCACGCAGAAGATCGTCCCAGCCAGCAACACAGCGCCGGGCAGCAGGGGCGGGCACCAATGGAGTGAAGATTCGAAAACCACCAGGGCGAATCCAAGCAACGCCGCGATTGCGCTTAAGAAAAAAATCACCGCGCCCCAGCGGCCATAGCGCAACTGCCAGCCCGCCAGCAAGGCGGTGATCAGTGTGACGATCCAAATTACAAAATCCGGCGCCTGCTTCAGCAGGGGCAACGACAGCGCCCACGCGGCGAGTCTCGCATGAGATTCCCCGGGCGATGGTGACATGCCCAGTATGATGAGTTTGTTTTTTCCAAGTTTATCCGACAGCGCTTGAGATGCGGAATCGCCCAGTTCGGGGCTGAGCAGATCGAGCGCGCTCACCCGAATGACATCGCCCTTCAGCCTGGGATGAACGGTTCCATCTTGCGCCAGAGGTATGAAGCGGTCACTGCCCAGATAAAGACCCGCGCCCAAGCCGAATCGCAGACGCTGCGTGACATAGGGCGCATGAGTTTGCAGCGCAATCATCTGCGCCGCGAGTGACGGGACGAGCTTGCCCTCAGCGCGACCGACCAGCAGTGAAGGAATATCTTCCGGTTTG
Source organism: Verrucomicrobiota bacterium (assembly GCA_021413535.1). Taxonomy (GTDB): domain Bacteria; phylum Verrucomicrobiota; class Verrucomicrobiia; order Verrucomicrobiales; family Verrucomicrobiaceae; genus VFKE01. The sequence goes on along the minus strand of JAIOQF010000151.1, from coordinate 5,066 downwards.
TCCAGACGAGTGGCGACAAAGCCCAGCTGCATCTGCCTGCTGAGCCGCGCGTCGGGAAAGTTCAGCCGGCTGAGTTTCGGTGCTGCAGTGCTGTCGCCTTCCACGCTGGCGATGCTCGGAACTTCTTTGTCGTCGCTGACGAGTCCAGACTCAGCGGTGGCTCCCGTCGTGGCGGAGAAGGCCAGGGCAACTTGATTGAAGCCGACCAGCAACTGCTGGAGTTGATCGACAAATTGCGGATCACGCTGATCCCACTTGAGAACATCACTGAAAGCCAGCACATCCGGCTCGTGGGACTTCAGCTTCCTCAGGGCGATGATGTAATCAATGGGTTCCGGAGGCCAGGCGCTGAACTCGGCTTTGTCCTTCTCATTAAAATCAATGAAGACGACATTCTCGACGGGCGCGAGTTCCGCGTTTTCGATTTGCTCGCGCACGTTGGCCACCAGGAAATCCAGAAACCATGCCTCGGCGCTGTTCCAGTGGTTGCTGCCTTTTTCAAACAGCAGCAGGATGATCGACCCCGCCAGAACGACGGCAAGCATGACCGGGCGCAGCTTCATTCGATGCGGAATAGGTGCATGAAGGTCGACTTGGGGTCGAGGCTGACAAAATTGTCTGATCCTTTCCACTCGTAGCTGTTGCCATGAACCAGATCGTGCACCCGGAACGATGAATCCCACGCGAGACCGAGCGCGGCAAGATCGAGGTGAAGCATCGTAGCTGCAGGAGCATGGGCATCAAGATTGATCACGACCAGGATGCGATTGCCGAAGTCGGGCGTCACCTTGCTGAACACGATGATCTTCTCGTGATCTGCGCCATGAAAGTGGAGGTTGTCGTAAAGTTGCAGCGAGCGGTTTTCATTTCGCGCGCGATTGAGTTCGGTGATGAAGCCCTTGATGTGGCCGGGCTGATTCCAGTCGCGTGCCTTGAGCTGGTATTTCTCGGAGTCGTTATATTCTTCCCGACCGGGCAGCGGCGTGTTTTCACAAAGTTCATAACCGGAGTAGATGCCCCAGCAAGGCATGAGGGTGGCGGCGAGTGCAGCGCGGATTTTGAAGATGGCCGGTCCTGCGTTTTGCAGATGATGCGGCAGGATGTCCGGCGTGTTCGGCCAGAAATTCGCGCGGTAATACCACCGCATATCGGTTTGAGTCAGTTCCTGACAATACTCCGTCAGCTCGTGCTTGCTCTCGCGCCAGGTGAAATAGCTGTAGCTCTGGGTGAAGCCGATCTTGCCCAGCACCTGCATCATGCGCGGCTGAGTAAAGGCCTCGGCCAGGAAGATCACATCAGGATCTTTCTTGTGCACTTGCGCGATCAGCGTTTCCCAAAACACGACAGGCTTGGTGTGCGGGTTGTCCACGCGGAATATTTTCACGCCGCGTTTGACCCAGAACAGCACGACATCAATCAACTCCCGCCAGAGATTCTTCCAGTCCGCGCAGTGAAAATTCAGCGGATAGATGTCCTGATATTTTTTTGGCGGATTCTCCGCGTAACGAATGCTGCCGTCCTCCCGTTGGTAAAACCAGTCGGGATGCTGTTTCACATAAGGGTGATCCGGCGAGCAGTTGAGCGCGAAATCCAAGGCGATCTCCAGTCCGCGCGCATTGGCCTCGCTCACCAGCCAGGTGAAATCTTCCAGCGTGCCCAGTGCAGGCTCCACCGCGCGATGGCCGCCGTGTTCGGACCCGATCGCCCAGGGTGAACCGACATCGCCAGCGCGCGAGGTGAGCGAATTATTTTTTCCCTTGCGGCCAGTGACTCCGATGGGATGAACCGGCGGAAAATAGATCACGTCGAAGCCCATGGCCTTGGCATCGTCCAGACGGCCCAGACAATCGCGGAAGGTGCTGTGCTTGTCCTCACGCCCCTCGGCTCCGCGCGGGAAGAATTCATACCAGGAGGAGAAACGTCCGCGCTCGCGTTCGACAATCACGCGCATCGGCGGCGAGAGCGTGCTCATCGAACGATCAGGATAGCGGTCGAGCATCTGCTGCAGATCATCAGAGAGAACGATCTCGATCAGATCCTGCGCTTTCAGTTTGCGAAGCAGGCCCGCGAGTTCGTCGAGTTCTGCTGCGGTGTCCGTGGAGCCAGCGCCACGGGCGCGTTGTGCGGCCAGGGCCAGCAGTTTGCCGCCTTCACGCGACTCGACTGGAATTTCCGGATCATCGGCGTCGAATCGGGCCTTGTAAGCTTTCTTCCAAGCGCGGAAGGAATCGGGCCAGGCTTCGATGACGCATTCCCAGCGGCCAGATTTCGGAAAGACACACTGCCCGCGCCAGCGGTCGTTTATCATGGGAGTCATGGCGGATTCAAACCAGCGCGTGCTTCCCTGCAGCCGCCATTTTAAAATGGCCGAAATCACATCGTGACCGTCCTTGAAGATGTCCGCGTAGATGTCCAAGGGCTCATCGATCACGCGTTTCAGCAGATAATTGGCGGCTCCCATCGAGGGATAGAAGTTCTCGATGACGACGGTGGGGGCGTGGGTGGGCTTGGGATCCATCTGGTGAGGGGCTGAAATCTAGCGGGGCCTCTGCGCTGGTCACTGAAATTTTTTGCCCGAGGGCATCATGCCCGTTCCTTCCAAGCCTCGAATTGTTCCCGGGCCGCCCGATAGCGCGCGCCGCATCGGGGACAGGTCAGCGTGATGATCTCTTCGCCGCCGAAAACTTCGTCGATGTCGCCGCCAGCCAGCTTGCCGAGAATCGGATAGAGCCGGTCGACTGAGCACCCGCACTCCCAGATATAAGTTCGTTGTTCCAGCAGGGATAGCTGCTCCTTTTGATCGAGTTCCTGAATATCTTTTTCGGTGAGCGCCGCCAGCCAGGCCTCATCGCAATCCGGTTGGGCTGACACCATGACGATGTCTTCCTCTTCGTAATTAAAGAAGCGGGCCAGGCGTTGTTCGCTCTGCGCGTAATACTGTTCCACTGCTCGAAAGATTCCTTCGTTGGTGAACTCGACCAAGCTCTGCACCGGCGGATGTTGGGGCCGGGTCATCTGGCTGATCAGTAGATTTTTGCCAAACTCCCGCACATCTTCGGTGAACAATCTTCCGGCCACTCGGCCCGGACGTGAAGATCCGGTGACGAAAAGATTCAAGCGCGGCTCATGAAAATTAAAGGTCCAGCCAAACGACTCATCCTGCGGACGGGAAGCCAGATGGAGCGTCAGTGCCGCCAGCGCTTCCTTCAGCATGGAGTCGTGTTCGGTTTCATAAACCAGATCGTGATCCGCACGGTGCAGGTAGTAGTCGATGTAAAGCGGGCTGAAATCAGCGCGTGCCAGGAGCGCATTGCGACCGCGCACGAAATAAGTGCGGACTTCGACAATGCTGGCGTTGGGATCGGACATGGCTGGCGGGCTGATCGCTGATAGTCGATAGCCGATGACCGGTAGAGGGTAAAGCAGAGTTGCCCGGAAATTCAGGCGCGAGAGTTATCTCAATCAAAGTGGGTCGGCAGCCCTCTGCCGATTCATTAGCATCTGGTCGGCAGAGGGCTGTCGACCCACTTCATTCTAAAGGAATACAGGGGCAATCACGAGTGCTACCGACGCGAAGTCCTCATACCTTCTGCATCGCGCGCAGGTGCTGCACAGTTTCGTCAGCGGTATCAGCTTGGATCATGACCAGGTCGCCAGGTTTGGCTGAGGCCAGGGCCAGATCGACAGCTTTTAGATGTCCATGAATGGTTTCGATGCGTTGAGTGCGCGATTGACCATTGAGCGCTTTGAGACCTTGGGCGATGAGCGCCATGATCTCGCCGGGCTGGCGACCGCGGACGTAGTCGCCTTCGTAAAGCCAGGCTTCATCAAAGTGCGAGGACAACATGTTGCCCTGCTCAATGATATCGGAATCGCGACGGTCACCGGCAGATGTGTAAACGACGATGCGCCGTTCGTTCGGGAAATGGCCCAGCGCGTCGAGCAAGGCGCGGAGCGCATCCACGTTGTGTCCGTAATCCACGACGACGGTAATGCCGTTGAGATCAATGACATTGAAGCGGCCCGCGCTTTGATTGAAGCAGGGGGTGAAACTGCGGACGCCACGGCGGATCAGTTCGTCGTCGACGCCCAGTGCGCGCGCCGCGGCGATGGCGGCGATGGTGTTTTCGATCTGGAATCGAATGCGCCCGCCGTGGGTGAGGGGAGCTTCTTTCAGATCGATGAAGACGGATTCCGCAGCGCCGTCGGCGATGATAATGTAACCATCGCGAACAAAGATGGCGCCGCCACCGGACTCACGGTGACGCTTGATGACGGCGTGATTGCCATCAAGCGCGAAGAATGTGGTGCGCCGCAAGTAGGTATCCGCCATTTTCACGACGAGCGGGTCGGCGGCATTGAGCACGGCGGTGCCGGTCACGGGCACGGCGGCGACGATGCATTGTTTGACTTCGGCGAGCTGTTCCGCCGTGTTGATTTCGTGCAGGCCGAGGTGATCGCCCTCGCCAATGTTGGTCTGGAGAGCACACTGCGCGCGCTCTTCGGTCCGCTGCAATCACCGCTATCGAGCATGCGCCCACCGACGAAGACGCCGTCGGTTCCCGTCATGCCGACGCATTGACCGGTCTGGCTCAGGAGATGCGCGATGAGCCGGGTGGTGGTGGTTTTGCCGTTGACCCCGGTGACGGCGACGATGGGAATGCGTCCGCTTTCTCCCGGTGGGAACATGGTGTTGATGACGGCGTTGCCCACGTCGCGCGGCTCACCTTCCGAGGGATACAAATGCATGCGGAGTCCGGGGCGCGCGTTGAGTTCGATGATGACACCATTGCGCTTGCTGAGCGGTTGTGTGATATCGATGGCGACGAGGTCGATGCCGCAGATGTCGAGTCCGACGATCTGCGCGGCCTCGATCACGGCTTCACGAATGGTGGGATGGACTTGGTCCGTGACATCGACCGCGGTGCCGCCGGTGCTGAGATTGGCGTTGCGACGGATGAAGACGTGACGATCTTTGGTGAGAACCGTTTCTGGTGTGACGCCCTGTTCCGCGAGAACAGCAATCGCGACGGCATCAATGCGGATCCGGCTGAGCGAGGCAGAAT
>JAIOQF010000155.1 GCA_021413535.1 Verrucomicrobiota bacterium | reverse complement strand
GTAGCTGGTGGGCGAGGAATGCAAGCCGCATAGCATCAATAGCGAGCCGCCGCGATCCCGCACCAGTTCTTCCAAGCGGAGCATTTCATCCCCAGTGAAAAACCCGGCCTCCACATCGCCGAGGATCACCAAGTCATATTTGAACGCCTTGTCACGCAGGTCAGGAAAACGCGCGATGTATTCGCTGGAGTTACGCGCCATCTCGGCACTCGAGCGAGCGGCGATGAAGGTCACCTGAAGCCTGGGGTCGCGCTTCAGCATGGCTTGAAGGTAGCGGTATTCCCAGCGGGCGGTTCCCTCGATACAAAGCACGTTGATCTTCTCATTCACGACCCGGACGCTGCGAACAACCACGTTGTTGTCGGCGGTTGCCTCGTCGCCGAATGGCTCAAGCACAACCTCCACTTGGGCAGCGCCTTTCTCATGGATGTCAACATTGAAGAAGATCTCCTCGAATTGGAGTCCCCCGGCCAGAGTGATCTGGCGCTGTGCCACGCTGCGACCATTCAGGCGCACCGTCATGTTGACCGCCCGCTTCTCGTAGCCCTTCGAGTGGATCTGCACGCGGATCGGCACCTTGTCACCGGAGAAGGCGACCTCCTGCATGACGATGTTGCGGATCGCCACATCATCAGGGTCCGCCAGTCCCAGGGGCACCGGAAAGACTGGAACATTACGCACTCCCAAGTCGTATAAAACGTCCTCGGAAGGCTGAGAGGACGTATCCATGCCATCCGAGAGCAACAGCACCCCGGCGATCGGGGCATCACGCCCGGAGCCGGCAACGGCATTGAGAGAATCGGCAATGAAGGTGCCTGACTTCCCGGCCGTCAGGCCGCTTAGAGCATCCGCGCCGAGCTTCCCTTCTTCACCGAGGATACGTAGGTCCTTGCCGAACGTGTAGTAGGTGATGTCGAAATCCTTCGCCAGCTCAGCCAGCATGGGACGTGCCGAACGGGAAAGGATGCCGCTCGCCAACTCCACCCGTGAGGTGCGGCCAATGGTTTCAAGCTGCTCCCTGGAGAGCGAGGAAACATCCTTCCTCGCCTCGCCCGCTGCCGGTGGCGCGATCATCCCCAACGCGGTGGCTGCCTCGACCACCTCTTCCGGACGCTTGCGATGATCCTTCACGGCCATGCTCCCCGAGACATCGACCAGGATAGGCAGGCGGCGCTTGGTTTCCTTCTTCCGAGTGACCACGGCAATGGGTTCGAAGAACATGGAAAGCACCACCAACAGTGCCAGCAGCCGCGCCACACCCAAAATGATCCGCACCAGCATGGGTGCTCCGCGCGACCATTTGAATGACAACAGCGTGAGCAGCACCACGCCCACCAGGGCCGCCAGCGCCCACCCTGCACCAGGGAATTGACCCCAGATCACTTTCTCAAAACCTGTGAGCATATCCTTCATATTGATCGCCTCCTCGTCAGTAATCCCGCAAACAGCCCTTCACCGACGAGGAACAGGATTCCTGCCATCATGAAAAGTGGCCAGAACGAGCGCACCGTGCGCCCCTCATTGATCGCCTCGATCAAGCCATCATCCGTGCTCGCCACGCGCACATTTGTGCCCGCCAGAATCTTTGTGGCGGCATCGGACGACAGCCCCTTGACCGCGGATTCGTGCGTGTCCACGTTGACCGCGATCGGCGTTCCGGGAGCCTGCGGATTGACGCGCGCCTGATAAAAACCCGCCTCACGCGCGTTGTCGAGAAGCGCCACATAACGATTCCGATACTCGCGGACAGGCACGCTGATCAGCTCGCCCGACGGGCTTTCGAAGACGGCATCCGTCGCGCCGGGCTGATCGGTGTAAGTCAGTGCGAGCGAATCTCCCACCGTGTGCGGCGTTTCGAACTCACGCGCCGTTAGATATGTGACCATTTGTTGCAGCAGCAGGGGGAAGATCGGCGTCACCGCCATGTTGTTCCAGGACGCTCCTGCCGAAGTCGTAAACATGAACACCTGCCCGCGTCCGAGCGAGTGCCCTAACAGCACGGGCGTATCGCTACCGGCCAAGGTGAGAATCCGGGTGCTGGTGGGCGCCGGCTTGACTTGCAGCACCCGATGGAAACGCGCCTCGCTAAGCAGGTCTTCCGGGAGTGCGCTCAACGACCGGCAGGCCGGGTGATTCGTGAGCGATGGATCAAGAGGCCTTCCGACGCCCATGGAATCCGTCGTTGCCACCACCTCCTCAATCACGGCGGGCAAAAGCGAGGCGCCATTGCCACGTGTCGAACGCTCGTTCCACACGCTGGCCTTGATGCGATCGCCGCCAAACCAGATCAGCCCGCGGCCCTTGCGCACGTAGTTTTCAAAAGCTTGCGCCTGCTCGACGGTGATGTCCGGCACATCCGCGAGGACGACCAGGTCGAAGCCATCGAGATTCTGTGCGGGAAGTTCGGTCCAGGAGACCGACTGCACTGCCAAATCCTCCTTGCCTGAAATGCTCCGGTGCGCTTGCAGGGCGGCCGCAATCAGCCGGCTCGACGCGCCCCCGGCCGTGTCGCCATCCACGCACAGCACGGAAACCTTGTCACGAATCACCGCCACCGCACGCCGGGTATTGTCCGCCATCAGCGAGTCAGGCTCGAGTGCAGCCGCGATGCGAACCGCGCCGGGATCGCGGAATGGAATAAAGAGCGAAACGGACTCCGATGCGCCGGGAGCAATGCTGGGGATCACCTTGCTGTCCACGTTGATGTCGTTCATCAGTCCGGACACGCGGACGTTCTTTGCCTCCTGTTCGCCGTAGTTCCGAATGGTGGCGCGGTAGCGAGCCGTGGTGTCCTTGCGTAGCACCCCCGAAATCAATTCCAGCCCGGTGACTCCCAGATTTTCGGCGCCCCCGTCGATCGGCACCATCAGCACCGAGGCTCCGGCGGCGAGGTCACGGAAGGAGGCCTTCAGGAAGACGGATCGCGATTGCCACGCCTGCTCACTCATGTCAGAGATGATGTAAATCTCGCGCTGCGGCACCGTGAGTTCGGCGGTCAGGTTCCCCAGAAACCGCGGCACGCTGTCCAGATCCAGCGATTCCGCCGTGGCCATTTGTCCGTTCAGCAATTCGGAGAATGCAGCGGGATCGAACGCCGTATTCCGCATAAGCACCCGGTGCTCCGATCCGAGCAGGACCACGCTCACCGGATCTCCAGGACGGATCGAACGCGCGATGACATCCGCCTTGCGGAGGGCCCTCGCGAAGCGCGTGTCCTTACCATTGCTGTATTGCATGCTGCAGGAGGCATCAATGGCAATGACGACACCGGCACGATTTTCACCCATCGCCGCCAACGCGTTTCCATGAGATGCACCGAACGGTCTGGCGAGCGCGAATACCAGCATCAACAAGGCCAGACAACGCATCAGGAGAAGCAGCAGGTCGCGCAGGCGCAATTGACGCGAACGCACCCGGACGCTGCGATTGAGAAAGCGCATCGCCGCCCAGTCCGTGCGCTGCACCTGATGGCGGTTCAACAAGTGCGCCAGGATCGGCAGAGCCAGGCCGAGCACTCCTAGCAGTAGCAGTGGGTTCAGGAAATTCATGCTCGTGCTCCTCCTGACTGGCCTAAAGACATGGACTCCCGCTCATGGAAAAACCGGCCGAGCACCTCATCCAAAGGACGCGAGGTGTCGATCAACGTGTAATCGATTCCGGAAGCGGCACAGGCATTGCGGAAGGCATCAAGGAAGATGTTGAGATTGGAAAGATACTCCTCACGAATTCTCTCCGGCTGGGTGGTGAGCGGCGCTTCGTTTTCAAGTCCATCGAACTGCCAGGCACCCTTAAACGGAAACTCCAACTCATAGGGGTCGAGCGTGTGGAGGACGATCACATTGTGCCCGCTGAAACGGAGATTATCCAGCCCCAGCATGATGTCTTCGACATCCGCCAGAAAGTCCGAGATCACCACTACAAACGAGCGCCGTTTTATCATCAACGCCGTGTCATGGAGTTGTTTGGCAATCGTGTTCTTGGGTTCGGAGGAGATCTGGTTGAGCAAGCGGTCGATCTGCAGGATGATGCTCATGGACGAACGCGGCGGCAAATGGGCCCGCACCGCGGAATCGAAGATCGAGAGCCCCACCGAGTCGCGCTGCTTGAGCACGATATACGCCAGCGAGGCCGCCAGGAACTTGGCGTATTCAAGCTTGCTGACCTTGCCGGAGCCGTAGGTCATGGATGCGCTGCCATCCATCAGCAGGTAGCAATCGTAATTCGTTTCCGCCTCATACAACTTCGTGAAATAGCGCTCGGTGCGGCCGAAGACCCGCCAGTCGATGGTCCGGATCGCATCGCCCGGCACATACTGCCGGTGGTGTGCGAACTCCGTGCTGAAACCCTTCAGCGGACTGCGGTGGCTGCCCACGCGCAGACCTTCAACGACCTCGCGCGCCACGAGCTCGAGGTCGCCGAGCTTCTGCAGAAGCTCGGGTTTCAGATAGGAGGTTTGTTGCGGATGATCCATCGTGGGGAGGCAGCGTTACATCAAAGAAGGCGATTGCTTTGCTTCAGGACGTCTGCCGCCTCAGCTTGCTTTTTTGTCATACAGCTTCTCGTCTGAAGGGATCTCCTTGAGGAGCCTCTCGATCAGCGAGTCCGAGGTCATGCCTTCGGAACGCGCCGCGAAGTTGGGAATGATCCTGTGGCGCAAAATCGGCAGCGCCAACGCCTGGATATCCTCGATCGCCACGTGGTGTCGGCCTCTCAGCGCGGCTCTCGCCTT